>JBMZAL010000086.1:0-5858 GCA_049611325.1 Flavobacteriales bacterium | reverse complement strand
TCGACGAGCTCAGCAACGAGCAAGCGGATTACATCGGTGTTCCGGTTCAGGGTCCCTTCAAGGGCGAGGCTTACCGCTACTGATTCCGAACACGACGGGCGCTAGAAGCCCATCTTGAACAACCCTGCCTCTCCGGCGGGGTTGTTTCGTTTCAATTGTAAATGCTCAGGATGGACCCGTTGAGCGTGGTCCGGTAGCGATGCAGGGGCAACGTGGCAGGGCCATTCAGGACACTGCCGTCCAGGATTAGCCACTGGCTTTCGGAACAGTCGCTGTCGTCTTTCAGCGTGATTTTGTCTGCGTCCAAAGTGACCTTGCACGCCATCGGAATGTCGTACGTCGCATGCCGGTCTAGCACCACAAACTCATCCAAGGTGAAGCGGTAGATGTACAAGCCTTTCGATCCGCCGGGCAGGGCGATGGCCTCCCCAGGAAAGTTCAGGGTGTTGTAGGCAGGCAGGTTCAAGTCAATTTGGAAATTGACAGGGATGTAGGGGATGAACTGTTGTGGCTCTCCACATGAAGTGCAGGACGCCAGGACCATGAGTAAGGCGCTCAGCCAAAGCGTGGCCTTGGTGCGAAGGCCGAGGGGGTCCTTGGGTGCGCCTGCTTTGAAGGCCTTGACGTAGTTGGGTTCGTAGCTGCCCAAATCGACGAACGTCCCCGATTGAAAGGCCGCTTCTGCCAAGGCCGCCCCGTCACGGGCCAGCGGCCAAGCGTCGACAAACGTTCGGCCCTCGCCTTCGAGGAGGGCAGTGCACTTCACAGCGCCGTCGCCGATAAACTGGGCAGGGCCGTTGAAGACGTCGGGCGTCTTGTCGACTTCGACGGGTGTGGCGGCCTGCGTGCAGGTGCCGTCAGCTTCAAACGTGCCCGCGTAGACTTCCATGCGCCGTGCGTCAATCATGGCCACGCGCTGCTGCGGTTTGGGGTCAAGACGCTTGCCTTGTTCTGCGAGTAAGGCCAAGGTGTCCAATGCAAGGAGGGGGACTTGAAGGGCTTGACACAAGCCCTTGGCCGTCGACACCCCAATGCGCAGGCCGGTGAACGAACCAGGCCCACCAGACACCGCCACGGCATCCAGGTCGGTGCGGGACCAACCTAGCTCGTGAAGCACGGCGTCGACGAAGGGCATGAGTCGCTCGGCATGGACGTATCCCTGCTCGGCGCGCTCCTCTTTCCAGGCGACAGGAGTTCCGCCTTCGGCCAGGGCCACCGAGCACTGGGTGGTGGAGGTTTCGATCAGGAGAATCTTGGCCATCACTTCACCTCGACTTCGTCGCCTTGTTTCAAGGATCGGCTGACCACGTCGTACGGACCTGTGACCACCGTGGTGCCCGCGTCGAGTTCTCCTGAGATGGCCACGTAGCGTGAGTCTTGGATGTCGGTCTCCACAGGCGTCCATTGGACCTTGCTGTTGTCAAGCACAAACACGCCCAGTTCCGCTTCGGCGTTTTCGTTGTCGGCCTCCTCCTCATTGTCCGAACCAAAGCCCGCCTCCCGGCTAGTCACGGCTTGGATGGGCGCGGACAACACGTCGGTGGCGCGGGCCGTTAAAATGTCGACTGTGGCGCTCATGCCCGGTCTGAAGGGCGTGTCGTCGTCGCCTTCCGTCAAATGGTCGTAGCTCTCTCGGTTGAGTCGAACCTTGACGGAGAAGTTGGTCACTTGGTCCATGCTGAAGCCGTTCATGCCGGCATTCAATGCGGTGTTTCCGATTTCGGTGACGGTGCCCTGAAAGGTTTCTCCGAGGTACGCATCGACCTCGATTTCGGCCTCGTCGCCGAGGTGAATGCGGACGATGTCGCTCTCGTTCACCTCCACGTTGACTTCCATGGTGCTCAAATCGCTGACGTTCATGATGACCTCACCGGCCGTGAACCCGTTGCCTTGCACACTCTCTCCAATTTCCTTCACCAACGCGGTGACAACGCCTGCCTGGGGAGCGCGCAAGGTGGTGCGGCTGAGGTTGTCTTTGGCCTCTTGCAACGAAGCTTCTCCGCTGCGGATGGCATACTCAGCGCTGCGCACGCTTTCGTTGGCGCTGGTCAGGTTCGCGTTGGCCGTGAGGTATGAGGCCTCGGTTTGGTCGTATTCCGCCTGGGAAATGACCTTTTGGGCCAACAGCGCTTCAGCGCGTTGGAAGGCCTTCTCTGCAGCCAATTGGTTGGCCTCGCCTTGGGCCACCTGGGCGCGCGCGGAGGCGAGGTTGGATTTGGCGCTGTTCAAACCGGCTTCGGCGCGCAGCAGCGCGGCGTCATAGATGTCGGGATTGAGCTGGACCAACAAATCCCCCTTCGCGACGACGTCGCCTTCTTTGACGGGGAGCTCGGTGATTTGTCCGTTGACTTCAGCCGTGATTTTGACCTCGACCTCCGGTTGAATCTTTCCGCTCGCACTCACACGTTCCACAATGGACCGTCGGGCAATCTCCTCCGTGCTGACTTGAGGCAGCGTGCGGCTTCCGCCTTTGACCACCGCGACCACCACGAGCAAAACGACAAAGGCACCTAGGCCGAGAAGCAATTTCTTATTCATGATCAAAGGCTGAGGGGGCGTCCAAGGTAGAAGTCCAAAATGCGCGTCTTGAACACAAAGTCGTATTGGGTGCGAAGCGCGTTGATGCGGGCATTGTCCAATCGGGTGCGGGCGTCGGCGTATTCCAGCGCCGAGATGGCTCCAGCCTCGAATCGCGCCTCCGCGTTGGTCATGGCGAGGGTGGCGGCTTCCAAGGCGCGGTCGTTGGCCTCAAACGTGCGCTGGGCTGCGCGTGCATCGGCCCACGACTGCTCCACCGTTTGGGTGAGGCTTTGGGCTGTTTGTTCTTTGGCGAGCTGGGCAGAAAGCACGTCGACTTCTGCGCGGTCGATGTTGGTCTCAACGCCAAACCCATTGAAGATGGGCAAGCTCAACGAGAAGAAAATACTCTGGTTGAGGTTGTTCGTGAATTGGTCTTGAAACGACATCGTTTCGCCTGTGGTGAGATCCGGTCGAAGCTCGGAGTACCCTGACCCTGCGCTGTACGACCCGTTGATGCGGGGCATGCGTTGCGCTTTGGCAAGGTCAAGTCCGAGGTAGGCATCTGTGACCTGCAATTCGACAGCCTTCATGTCAGGAAAGGCATTCAGGGCAAACGCCACGGCTGCATCTGCGGACAAGGGCAGCTGGGCGGTCTCGAGCAAATCGTCAGACGGAGGAGCCACCTCGAGGTTGTCGGCCTCATCCCCGGAGAGTTGAAGCAATTGGGCCAACGCCAATTTGGCGATGGTCACGCCGTTCTCGGCGGAGACGACAGAGCTTTGGTCGGCCGCTTGCTGGGCCAGCACATCGTAGAGGTCACTCTCGGCTGCTGCACCGGCATTGACCAACTTTTGGACGCGGTCGACTTGTCGTCCGGTGGCTTCCGCATTGAGTTGGGCAATCGTCAAGAATTCTTTCTGGAACAGCACATTGAGGTAGGCTGAGGCCAGGCTCAGGGCCACGTTGTTTTGGGCAATCTCGACGTTGGTTTGGGCCAACTCCAGACCGAGGCGCGCCCGCCGAAGGTTGAGGTGGTTTTGGAACCCATTGAACAAGGTCAAACCCGAGCTCATGCCGTAGTTGCTTGACTGCACGGCGTCGGTTGCAAATTGGTTGGTGAAGGGGTCAATGCGCTGACCGATGTTCACCCCATAGCTGGAAGAGGCGTTGAGGTTGGGAAGAAAGGCCCCCTTCGCGGAGGTCTCGGCAAGCACGCCGCGGACGACGCCAAGCTCGGCTTGCTGGAGTTGAAGGTTGTGCTCCAGCGCATGCTCCAGACAGCGCTGAAGGGTCCACACGTCGTTGCCGGAACTTTGGGCCACAGCGGAAGAGCTGAGGCTTCCTAGGTAGAGAAGGAAAATGCTGAAAAGGAAAGGGCGCATGCCCAAAATTACGCCCTCAACCGGCCACATCGGTGGCTTCCTTCCGCTTGCGAAAGACAAACCATGCGAAAAAGGCCATGATGGCGTAAGGGATGCCCATCAAATAGAGGATGCCCGAGTTGAGTCCGCGACCCAGGCTGCCGTCCTCTGCGCTGTCCTCCGCGACCGCCTTGCACATCACACACTGCGCCTCGGCATCCGTTGCCAGGATCAGCAGGAGAAGTGCAACCGCACATGGAAGCAACCGTCTCATCACCAGGGGTAGCAGGGTGAAATCATGAAGTAGACCACCACCCCCGTGAAGGTCACGTAGGTCCAAATGGGGTAGGTGATGCGCGCCCACTTGCGATGCTTTTGGATTTGGTTTCCCAAGCCCAACAAATATGTGGTGAGCACCATCGGCACGATGACGATGGACATCAAAATGTGGGTGACAAGCACAAAGAAGTAGACCGCACGAATCCATCCCTCTTTGCAGAAGGGGGTGCTTTCCGTGGTCATGTGGTAGCTCACGTAGCTGACCAGGAACAGGGCAGACAACGCAAGTGCGGCGGTGTTCAGCCGCTGGTGAAGCAGGATGTTCTTGTTTCGAATCGCCCGGTAAGACCCGACGAGGCACAAAAACGCCGTGCCGTTGATCGTGGCGTTGAAGGCGGGAAGCATGTGCAGGAATTCGGCGAGCTCGGGGCTCACTTCCACGCCAGGCAGCAAAAACAACAAGGCCACCACAGCGGGGATGGCAATGCCAGCCACCCACACAAAAATTCGAAGTTGTCGGTTGATTCCCACAGGTTCAGCTTTGGTGCAAAGATGCAACGCACACCATGAAAGAAAGGTTGATGTGGGACGCAGGTTGCACTCAACGGCGGTCCGTCACCACCAGCGACGCCGCGTCGAGCATCATCGCATCGACCTCGGCCGTCGAGGTCCCGTCGTACAGGCCTCGGATGCGGTTTTCCTGATCCACCAACACAAAGGTGTCGCTGTGGAAGAAGCCCCCGGCTGCCGTGTCGCTTTCGAGTGCCGTGAGGTAATACCCAAACCGCGCCTGATCGTACAAGTCTTCCTTGTCGCCGGTGAGGAATTTCCAGTTGGTGGTGTCCGCGCCCAATCGGGTGGCATACGTCTTCAACCGCTCAGGGGTGTCTCGGATGGGGTCCACACTGTGGCTCATGAGCATGACTTCGTCGTCGAGGTCGTGGCCTTTCAACCAAGCTTGGGTCCGGGCGAGCTGGCTGCTCATGATGGGACAAATCGTGGGGCAGTGCGTAAAGAAGTAGTCGACAATCTTCACCTGACCTTCCACGGTGCGATGGCTGATTTCCACGCTGTCAATGCCGGTGAAGGCGAAGGCGGGGATGGTGTGCCCTTGCGGACCCAACACGGGCAGCTCGGGATGCACCTCAAGCACCTCGGTCAGTTTCTCCCGGGCGTATTCCGCCACATCGCGCTCCTTCTTGAGCAAGGCGATGTCTTCTACAGCATCGCGGATGGCGTCCTCGGATGCGGCGTGATACACCCCGCGCAAGAACCCCTCCGTGTCGACGAGCCAAATCGTGGCGACGTTGTTGGGTTCCTCAGGATCGCGCTGGATCATGAAGTCCTCGGTGACCACGCGGTCAATGTCTTCTGCTTCGCCTGTCAAGAATTGCCACTTGCCGGTGAATCCGTTGTAGCGCGTGTTGCGCTCGACGTATTCCTGAAGCACTTCAGGCGTGTCGTGCTCGGGGCTCAGCGAGAAGCTGACGACGACGATGTCGCCTTCGTCACGGTAGCGGAAGTTGGGCCACAGCAGCTGTCGCGTCACCTGTGCCACGTGCGGGGCATCGGTGCCGTAAAACGCCGCGAGCCAAACCTTGCCACGCAATTCGTCGCTTGAAAAAGGCTCTCCAAGGTGGTTGACGAGGTCAAAGTCGCCGACGCGCTGGGCGTCGAGCGTTTGGCCTTCCATCGGCC
>JBMZAL010000085.1:0-5994 GCA_049611325.1 Flavobacteriales bacterium | reverse complement strand
TCCTCTGCGTACCTTCGAGTCATGGCGAAGGACAAACAGCTGGCGCAGAATCTCAACGAAGACCGCATGCGCATGCGCCTCTCCGACCTGGAACGCATTTTGAACAAGGTGCGCCAAGGCGGAGGCCCCAAACGCATCGAAAAGGAACACGCCAAGGGAAAATGGACGGCCCGCGAACGCTTGGACCGGTTGTTTGACCCCGGATGCGAACGGCTCGAAATCGGCGCCTTGGCAGGTCATGGCATGTACGAGGATGAAGGCGGCTGCCCCGCAGGCGGAGTGGTGATCGAAATGGGCCGCATCCACGACAAGCCTTGCCTTGTGGTGGCCAATGACGCCACGGTGAAAGCCGGTGCGTGGTTCCCCATCACGGGCAAGAAAAACCTCCGCGCCCAGGAAATCGCCCTCGAAAACCGACTTCCCATCATCTACCTCGTCGACAGCGCCGGCGTGTACCTGCCCATGCAGGACGAGATCTTTCCGGACAAAGAGCACTTTGGACGGATGTTCCGCAACAACGCGCGCCTCTCCTCGGCGGGCATTCCGCAGATTGCCGCTGTGATGGGCAGTTGCGTGGCAGGCGGCGCCTACCTGCCCATCATGAGCGACGAAAGCATCATCGTGGAGGGCTCCGGCTCGATTTTCTTGGCGGGAAGCTACCTGGTCAAGGCCGCCATTGGCGAAACCATCGACAACGAAACGCTCGGCGGCGCGGCCACCCACGATGAAATCAGTGGCGTGACCGATTACCGCTGCAAAGACGAAGCCGAGGCCCTCGCCCACATTCGGACGCTGGTCTCTCACTGGGGCGACCTCGGACCCACGGCGGGTTTCCAACGCGACGACGCGGCGCTGCCAGCCGGCCCTTCCCCCTGTGCCGTGCTCCCGGATGCACGCACGGAACCCTATGACACGTACGAGCTCATTGCCTCCCTCACAGACGAAGGCAGCTTCACCGAATACAAAAAGGGCTACGGCAAGACGTTGGTGTGCGGCTACGCACGCATCGATGGATGGAGTGTCGGGCTGGTGGCCAACCAACGCAGTTTGGTCAAAAGCAAGAAGGATGGCCTGCAATTTGGCGGGGTCATTTACTCCGACAGCGCCGACAAAGCTGCGCGGTTCATTGCGACCTGCAACCAGCGAAACGTGCCGCTCGTGTTTCTGCAAGACGTCACGGGATTCATGGTGGGGTCGCGCTCTGAACATGGCGGCATCATCAAGGACGGCGCCAAAATGGTGAATGCCGTCGCCAACAGCGTTGTTCCCAAATTCACTGTGATTGTCGGCAACAGCTACGGCGCAGGCAACTACGCCATGTGCGGCAAAGCCTATGACCCGCGTTTGATTGTGGCATGGCCCACGGCACGCATTGCAGTCATGGGGGGCGAACAGGCCGCCAAGGTGTTGCTGCAAATCGAAAAATCGTCTCTCGCCAAGCGCGGCCAAGAGCCCAACAAAGACGAGGAAAGCGAACTGCTCCAGACCATCACTGAGCGGTACGACGCCCAAACCGACCCCTTGTATGCGGCTGCGCGACTGTGGGTCGATGCCATCATCGACCCTGAAGCCACCCGTTCTTGGATCAGCATGGGCATCGAGGTGGCCAACGCTGCGCCAGCGTCCGAGCCTTTTCGTCCCGGGGTCTTCCAAACTTGATTCATGAAAAACATCCTTTTCATCTGCGCCTTCTTGTTCGCCCTTGAAGGGGTCGCGCAAGCCCGGGCGCTCTCCAAGGCCATGGCCGATTCACCCCGCGCGTATGCCCTGTTCGACGACGCGGGCAAACCCGTGGCTTGGCCCGACCTGTTGGAGGCGGCCCGCGAAGCCGATGTGGTGTTGTTTGGGGAGTACCACGACGATCCCGTCATGCATTGGCTTCAGGCGGAATTGATCCGTGACCTGCTGGCTGCAGATGTCCGTCCCGCGCTTGGCGCAGAGATGCTCGAAGCGGACGACCAATTGGTGGTGGACGAATTTTTGGCCGGATGGGTCAGTGACGACAAGTTGAAGGCCGCCGCCAACCTGTGGCCCAACCACTTCACGGACTATCACCCCCTGTTGGAGCTTGCAAAAGCCCATGAACTGCCGTTCATCGCGACCAACGTCCCGCGCCGCTATGCGAGCTACGTGTACCAACATGGGCTGACCGGGTTGGAAGAACTCAGCGAAGAAGCCAAGGCCTTTCTTCCGCCGCTCCCAGTGCCCTTTGACATCACCTTGCCAGGGTACGACGCCATGCTGGCCATGGGCGGTGGACACGGAGGAGAGACGCTGCCGATGGCCCAGGCCATCAAAGACGCCACCATGGCCCATTTCATCCTGTCGAACTTGCCTGAGGAGGCGCCTTTTGTTCACTTCAATGGCGCCTACCACAGCCAAGATGGCGAGGGCATCGGGTGGTACTTGCGCGAGGGACGGTCCGACCTCAACATCCTCACGATTCACGTCCACATGCAATCCGACATGTCGGCGCCCGACGAAAGCGAGGTGGGCCGAGGCAATTTCCTTTTGGTCACCCATGAACGCATGACGCGCACGCACTGAACCCGTCCATCATCCCCCTACCTTTGGAATCCAACCTCTTCGCCATGAACAACCTCTTTGCCTCTGCCTTTTTCTTGACTTGCTCCGCCGCCCTTTTCATCGGGTGCGAATCTGCCACACCGGTGGAAGCTGCGGACACGCCTGACAACCAAACCTTTTATGGGTCTGTGATCGACACCGACGGCACCATGAATGGGGCTGACATGCGCACAGCCTTGGACAAGTCTGGGCGCGCTGAAGTCCGTTTTGAGGGCGAAATCACCGCCACTTGTGCCAAGAAGGGATGCTGGATGGACGTCGCTTCTGGGGAAGACACCGTGTTTGTGCGATTCCTCGACTATGGATTCTTCGTTCCCACGGAAGGCGCGGAAGGCAAGCGCACGGTCGTTCAAGGCGAGGCCTTTTACGACACCTTGACGGTGCCCATGCTGAAGCACTATGCCGAGGACGCGGGCAAATCCCAAGAGGAAATCGACGCCATCACCGAACCAGAACTGCGCCTGGCTTTCACGGCCACCGGCGTGATGATTGAGGATTGAGATGCGTCTTGTGAAGCGATCGACGGCGGGCGCATTGGGAGGTTTGGTCCTCGGGCTGTCCCTCTTTTGTGCCTGCGACCAGTCCCAGTCGTCATGCGCCGTCCCCAAACTTGCCCCCAACCAACCCAACGGGTCCTCTGCCTTGGCCTCGGCCATGGTCGCGATGGACAGCCAATTGCAAGTTGTGTTGGAGGCCGTCATGGCGGACCCCAACCACGCCTGGGAGGGGTACACCCTTGCGAGCCACGACTTGCTCGCCCTGGAGCCCACGGATGCCTCGATGATCAATGGGCACTTCACGACCCATGCTCCTTTGTACCTCCAGGCCATCGCCCAATTCAACGAAGCCCCTTCGTCAGACCACTTCAACGCCGTCGTTTCCGCGTGCGCAGATTGTCACCATGGAACCTGTCCTGGTCCACTGACACGCATTGAGAAAAGAAGGCCTCAGGTGGACTGAGTCCCCTTACTGCATGCCGTCATAAAGCAGGGCCAAATGCGTGCGCATGGCCTCAAGGAAAGGCCGAATGTCCTCTTTGGCGTCGGCTTGAATGGCCTCCCCCACGACAACTTGGGCCTCGAGAAGGTCTTTTTCATCAGACACAGTCTCCACTTGCTCCAACAACGTGACACCTTCAAAGGCCTGCTGAAAATCGCCCTCACATGCGGCATCGGCCACGCGTGACAACAAGCCGTCACATGTGAAGCCGCAACTCCACAGGAATCCGAGAATGTCCGCCTTGACGTGACTGAGGTTGGGGTCCACCAATGCGTCGAGGAACGTTTGCTCCGCGGCAGACACTTTCATCGACCCCAGCATGGTCCGCATTTCCTCCCTCAATGCATCCTCTTTGCGCCCGGCATAGGCTTCAAGCAACGGACGAACCCAGGTGGCATCCCCTTTTTCTTTGGCTGCAGCCAGGGCCGCCTTCACCTTTTGGTTGTTTGCGTGTGTCAGGTCCTTCATGCGATGGGGTTTTCTGAGGCTGCAAAGGAACGACCAAATCCAGCCTGCGCACAGACTTCCTGCAATTCAGCCGTCATCATGGCCGAAGCCCCCCACAGCACGCCATCATGCATGGGCCAACCTGGAACTGACGTTTTGCCCCCGCGAACGGGAACAGATTGGGTGGGCCAGGTTTGACCTCGCGCGGGCAACGCACGCAAAGGCACTGCCTCCACTTCCTCCACTTCGTCTCGTTCCAACACGAAGGTGGGTGGGCCGTCTACAACCGCCACAAGGGGTTCCACATAAAAGTGACTCGGTGGGATGTACAAGGACGAGAGCGCCCCAACGATGTCGTGGTCTGTCAACTGCACGCCAATCTCCTCCATGCATTCACGACGTGCCGTTCGCTCCAAATTTCCCTCGTCTGCAGCTTCTTCTGCGCCCCCCGGAAAGGCCCACTGGCCGCTGTGCGCCGTCCCATCTTGGGTCCTACGCATGAAAGCCACCACCCAAGCCTGCTCCGGATCCCACCACATCAAGCAGACCACCCCTGCCCTTCTGGCCGATTGAATGCGTTCTGGCAGGTCTTGAGGGCGACCCGGCGGGCAGGCGAGTCGTTGCGCAGCCCAACCGGGCCTGACCTCGGGTTGGAGTGTTTGACGCAATTTGGCCTTGAACGCTTCGAGATTGGCGGGGTCCATCCCTGCAAAGGAAGTCGATGGTCCGTTACTTTGTGCCATGAAGGTCCATGTGCTTGATGCCGATCTGCATTTCCCTCCTGTGAATGTCGCGGGAGAGCATGGATTGTTGGCCGTCGGAGGTGATCTCTCGAGTGCCCGATTGCTCGCCGCCTATGAGCACGGCGCCTTTCCCTGGTTCATGGAAGAAGACCCCATCCTGTGGTGGGCGCCCCCTGAACGTGCGGTTTTGCCTGTGTTGGAGCTCAAGGTGTCCAAAAGCATGCGCAACGAGCTCAACCGAAAACGTTACCGCATCACCATGGACAGGGCCTTTGAAGAGGTGGTTCGCGGTTGTCAGCACGCGCCTCGCGATGGCGAAGGCACGTGGATCACGGGCGACATCGTCCAAGCCTACGTCAACCTTCACGACCTCGGGTTGGCCCACTCTGTGGAAGCTTGGGACAGGGACAACTTGGTGGGGGGACTCTACGGCGTTTCGCTCGGCCGCATGTTCTTCGGCGAAAGCATGTTTTCGACAGCCACCAACGCCTCCAAAGTGGCCTTTGTCCACCTCGTACGGTGGCTGGCCCTCAAAGGCTTTGGTCCCGTGGATTGCCAAATCATGAACCCCCACCTCGCCTCCCTTGGTGCCACATTGTGGACCCGCGAGGATTTCCAGACCCAGCTCACCCACTTCCTTCACGCGGGTCCAACGTTGAAGGGACCCTGGACCGCCTTTGAATCTGAACTCCATGGGTGATCCGTACAGGCCTGCCCCGAACCCCGGACAACGGCGCCCCGGCTGGAAGGTCAAACTCTGCCGTGGTGCGGTGAAACTGCTGGGGTGGCAATTGCGCGGTCAACTCCCCCCTCAATTTTGGAGAACGACCTTGGTCATGTGGGCGCCCAAGACCTGGCAAGGACGCGCCCTCGCGGCCATGATGCCGGTCAAGGTGCGTTGGATCCAGGCGCCAATGTCAGATGTGGAGAGCCGAGGCCAAGAAAGTCTCCTGCATTTTGAGCAAGGCATGACCAATGCCACGGTCACACAAGCCACGGAAGACGAGTTGCGCGCCATTGTGCATGCGGCGCAGCAGGCCAAAAGCCGAATCACCTTGTGCGCTTGGGAGGAACGTCGAAAGTTTGTTCACGTCCACGCGCCTTTCAAGACTTCTCCCTTCCCCGACAGAGACGTGCACTACATGCACCGGTACTTCGCCTACTTCGCGAAAACCGCTGGCACTCAGCGCACTTCCTGAGATATTCACATGTTGTGAAC
>JBMZAL010000084.1:0-6013 GCA_049611325.1 Flavobacteriales bacterium | reverse complement strand
AGCTGTGGGCGTCCGTGGATCGACTGGCTTTTGGCGAAGCATGGAAGGAGGCTGTTGTGACTCGTTTTGGGTCCATGGAAGGTGTGCAAGCCCAAGAAGCATGCGAATTGCTGTGGACGAACATGGACCAAGGAGGGAGGCTCAAAGGGCTCGTGCCATTCCACGTCATCGACAACGTGGTGGAGAATGCTTTTGATGCACATGTGGCCATGTGGTGCATGTTGTTTCCCCAGCATGCCAAAATGTGGTTCACCGTGCCCCGGGCCAAACACGATGAGGTGGCGAGCCACCTTGCGGAGGTGGCAGGGGAGGTGAACTGGCATTTGCCCCATCAGAATCCCGCCACAGACATTCCAGTTTGGACGAGTGAAGGCGTGTGGCTGACTGACGATTCAGGGGACATCGTCCGTCGTCCCGGAGGCCATGGGGCGCTGCTGCCATTGTTGGAAGAGGTGGACGTCCCCATGGTGGTCATTCGAAACATTGACAACGCCCCTTCGCCGGAAGCGAGGAAATCACGTGCACATTGGACCCAAGCCATGGTCGCTGCATGCGATGCGTGGGCGAATGAACGCACACGATTGCAAGAGGAATTGAAACGGGATGCCCGAACCCCGGACTCGGTCCTGGAATGGTTGCGCCAAGCAGGCGCAGGCCTGAGTGACAACACCGTGCTTTCCAAGACGGAAGCGCTTGCGTGGCTGGATCGACCCATGCGGTTGGTGGGTGTGGTGCGAAATGAGGGTCAGCCCGGGGGAGGGCCTTATTGGGTCCGCATCCACTCGGGCGCGGACGCAGGGCTGGTTCGCCCTCAGATTGTGGAGTCCATCGAGTTTGAAGAAGACCAAAAGGCCCTCATGGCCCACGCCACCCATTTCAACCCTGTGGACATGGTGTGCGTGCTGCGTCCCGGTCAATCCCTGGGACCTTTTGTGGATGCCTCCCGGTACATGATGGCCACCAAGGAAGTGCTCGGGCAAAAGGTGAACGTCTTGGAACATCCAGGATTGTGGAACGGGGGCATGTCCGGTTGGCTCACTCGGTTTGTGGAGATCCCGTCCTTTTGTTTTCAGCCCGTCAAGTCCGCCCTCGACTTGATCGATCGGCGGTGAAACAAAAACGGCCCGAACCTTTGGAGAGGTTCGAGCCGTTTGGTCTTTGTTCAATGTTTGTGAGGCAGACGGATCAGCGCTTCATGATTGTGGTGTTCTTCACGCTGTCGCCTTGGATGACGCGCAAGGCGTAGTAACCAGGGCGTTCGATGTCGCGGGTCTCAAAGGTGATCTCACCTTCGTGGTTCTTCACGAACACCATGTCCGAGCGCAACACGTTGCCTGAGAAGTCGAGGAGCTGAATCACTGCCTTGCCTTCGTTCACATTCTCGAGGCGCACGGAGATGCGGTCAGAGAAGGGGTTGGGAAAGGTCGTGATCTTGGCATCCTGGAGATCGATGCGGGCTGGAGTGTCGTTGGTCTCCGCGATGTAAGCCGTGAATTCCAAGTTGCTCTCGATCGTTTGACCGTTGCGCTTGAGAACGCCTTCGCGGCCCATCGAGTTCGTGTGCAAGGCAATGCGCTGGTTCTCGCCGGTCTTGATGCCAAACATCAATTCGTCACCTTGTTCGACACGGACGTTGAGAGGGAGGTTCAACACGCCATTCTCGATGATGCGCGCAGCGATTTCTTGGCTGTAGAGCATTTCACCGTCCGCGTTCATCAAGATGAAACGGCCCTTGAAATCGGGGAATGAGGTTTGGATGCCCACTGAAAGGTGCTCCAAAACGCCCTTTGAGCATGCCGTGAAGGTTTGGGTTGCCTCGTTGCCGAGACCGTCCAAAGAGATGCGGAAGTCGTGTCCGACAACTTGGGTCTTGCACTGGCCTTCCAACGCGCGGTTTTGGGCTGCATAGTCGCCACGTCCTTCGTTCATGGCAGAAACATCGGCCAACTCACGGCTCAAGAAGCCCAAAGTGCTGGTCAACTCACCGCGCACGGCGTCGCCGTTGTTCCACAAGGTGCCCATGGGGCCTTGCTTGTAGCGAAGCGAAATGTTCTTGCCTGCAGGAGCAGTGATCTGGATGGCGTAGTTCTTGCCTTCTTTCACACCTGCAATCAAGGGCAATGTCACTTCGCCGTTCACCAAGTCGTTCTTGGAGAAACGGGTCATGTCCACCACGTTGCCGCGGTAATCCACGAGCTCAACAATGTACGCGGCACCTTCGGCGGCACCCTTGACGGCAATTGTTGCGCCTTGGAGTTGGCCAGTTGTGCAGGCCGTGAATTCTTGTGTGATCACACCACCTTCAAAGTCGAGGGTGCGGTTGGCGTCAGAAACGGTCTTCACGCAGTCGTACATCGACGTGGTGTTGTTTTCTGCACTTGACAAAGCGGCTTCCTGAGCGAAGAGGTTGCCAGTAAAAAGGGCTGCGGCTGCAGCGAGGGGGTAAATAAACTTGTTCATCGGTAGAGAGATGAGAGGGTTGAAGATTTTTCCCCTGTTACGCCCCGGGTCCCGATGTGGTTACAGTTGTCCCCGAATTTTTTTCAAATCTCCAGCATTGACGGGGCTTTGGGAGCCTCTTTTTCGATGTCGTTGGTGGCCACAATGGTGGTGGTTTGCCCTGAAACGTCAGCCAAAACGCGTTGATACCACAGGATGCCCTCGCTGTCCAGGTTGCTGGCCGGCTCGTCGAGGAGGATGGCGGAAGTTTGGGTTCCCAAGGCCAAGGCCAAGGCCAATCGCTGTTGTTGTCCAGAGCTCCAATGTCCTAAAGGCACGGAAGCGCCCACGCGAAGCCCCGAAGCGTCGAGCAACGCTTGCCAAGCGAGGTTTCCCTGGCGTGAAGTCCTGAACGTGCCATGAAAGGTCAATGCTTCTTGAAGGGTGAGGTGCTTGGGAAGGGCCATCCATGCCGCCGCCAAGGACACCGAAGTCATCCAGCGCTCGGCTTCCATAGCGCCGAGATGCGTTTCCAAACGCAAGGAGCCCGCATCGGGAGCGACTTGGCCTGCGAGCAGCGCAAGGGTGGAGCTTTTGCCGGATCCATTGGCCCCCACAATGGCACACGGGCCTTGAAGGGACCACGTGGCGTTGTCCCAAACCACCCTTGTGCCGCGCCTCAGGGAGAGCCCTTCGGCGAGAAACGTGGCGAAGTTGGGAGAGGTGGCCATGGGGTCAGAACGGTCCGCGAATGATGCCTTTGTCCGACTGTCGGATGAAGGACAACACAACGTCTTTGTCTTCGGACGTGGGAAGTTCCAGTTCCGCAGCCTTCACGGCTTGTGACATGTTGTTGTTGAGCACATAGAGGGTGCGGTAAATGTCCTCAATGGCTTGGATGCGGTCAATGTCAAATCCCCGCCGTCGCAGCCCAATGCCATTGATGCCTATGTAGCTCAGTGGCTCCCGGGCTGCCTTGATGTAGGGAGGCACATTTTTTCGGACAAGGGAGCCACCAGCGATGAAGGCGTGGGTGCCGATTTGAACGAATTGCTGGATCCCCACCATGCCTTCAATGATGACGTGGTCTTCGATGACAACGTGGCCGGCCACATTCACGGAGTTGGCCAGAATCACATGGTTTCCAATTTGCACGTCGTGGGCCACATGGACGTACGCCATGATGAGGCAATCCTGTCCGACCCGGGTCACCATGCGGTCCGTGGTTGCACGGTGGATGGTGACGCACTCTCGGATGCTGGTTCGATCGCCGATTTCCACCGTGGTGGGCTCACCTTTGTATTTCAGGTCTTGAGAGTCGGCGCCCACCACGCATCCAGGAAAGAGCTTGCAATCCTGACCCACTTTGGTGTTCCCCATGATGGTGGCGTTGGGGCCCACCCACGTTCCTGCACCGATGTGCACGTTGGGGCCGACGAATGCGAACGGCTCCACGACCGCGTTGGCGCCGATGTGCACAGAGGCGTCGACGTGGGCGAGTGGGGAAACTTGGGCCGAATCGTGAATCATGATTCTTCTTTGGGTGCGCGGTCGCGCACGATTTGGGCCAACATCTCGGCTTCAGAAACCAACTCGCCACGGACATAGGCGCGGCCCTTCATGTTAATCAGCCCTCTGCGAATGGGGGATACAAGCGTCAGGTAGAACACCACCGTGTCTCCAGGCAACACTTTCTGCTTGAATTTGACTCCATCAATCTTCATGAAGTAGGTCGAGTAATTCTCGGGATCTTCGACCGTCGAAAGGGCAAAGATGCCCCCCACTTGGGCCATGGCTTCGACTTGAAGCACGCCAGGCATGACGGGGTTGTTGGGGAAGTGTCCCTGGAAGAACGGTTCATTCATCGTGACGTTTTTCACGCCCGTGATGCTCTTGTCGTCCATGTCCATGATGCGATCCACCAGCAAGAAGGGGTAGCGGTGGGGGAGCATCGCTGCGATGTCGTTGATGTCCATCAAGGACTCCCGGTCGGTTCTGAAGTCGGGCAAATCCTCTTGTACGCGAATCACCTTGGCCAATTCTTTGGCGAATGCCACGTTGGCGGCATGTCCTGGTCGGGCTGCAAGCACGTGACCTTGAATGAATCGCCCCGTCAACGCCAAGTCTCCCACGATGTCCAACAGCTTGTGACGTGCAGGTTCGTTGGGAAACCGAAGATCGGAGGGGTTGACCACGCCTGGTTGCTCTGCCGCTCCGCTTAAGGTGTCGCGGCCGAGGGCTTGGGCGATTTCTTTCATTTCTGTTTCGCTGTAGGCACGCTCAGCGAGCACAACAGCGTTGCCAATGTCACCACCTTGAATCAGGCCTTGCTCTGCAAGGGAAGCCACTTCCTTCAAGAACACAAACGTGCGGCAGCCCGCGATGTCCGCTTTGAAGGCGCCGAGGTTTTCCATTCGGGCGTGTTGGGTGCCGAGGACAGGACTGTTGTAGTCTACCATGACGGTGACCTTGAACTCGTCTTCCTCGAGGGGGACAACCAACATTTCGACGCCGTCCTCTCCCCGGTAACTGATGTTCTTTCGGACTTTGAAGAAACGTCGGTCGGCTTCTTGCTCGGTGCTGCCGGCTTCCTCGATTTGGGACATGAATGGCAACGCCGATCCGTCCAAAATGGGAACCTCCGGACCATCGAGTTCCAACACAGCATTGTCAATGCCTGACGCATACAACGCGGCCAGCACGTGTTCTGTGGTGTGGACTGAGACGTCGCCCGATTGCAATGTTGTGCCCCGCAATGTTTCTCCAACATTGGAGACATGGGCCTCAATCGAGGGTGCTCCTTCCAAGTCTTTTCGAACGAAGACATACCCCGTGTTTGCTTCACCTGGCAGGATGCGCAGTTGGGCCTGTTTTCCGGTGTGGAGGCCAATGCCTTCGAATTGAAGGTCCGAGCCCAGCGTGTGTTGACGATTCGACGAAATCATGGCTGCAAACCTACGTCAGCGCTTGGAAAGGTCAACGGCGTTGCACCTGCGCAGTTCGCGAAGTTTCCAACGCCTGTTCAATGGCGTCAAGTCGCTCTCCGAGCGGAATGCGCGCCAGTCGACGGAGGGCAATTTGGAACTTTTGGAATTGCTTGACCGGCACAGCTGGGTTGCCCTGGTACGTCAAGCCCTCTTGAATCAAGCTGGCGGATACGCCTGACTTGGCTGCGATTTTGCTGCCTGCGGCCACCTTCAAATGTCCTCCGATGCCGACCTGTCCGCCAATCATGCAACGTGCACCGATGGTGGTGGAACCTGCAATGCCTGTTTGGGCTGCAATGACGGTTGCTTCTCCAATCACCACATTGTGGGCCACTTGGATGAGATTGTCGAGTTTGCATCCTTGGCGAAGGATGGTGCTTCCCAAGGTGGCACGGTCGATGGTCGTCAATGAACCCACGTCACAATGGTCTTCAATGACAACATTTCCCGTCTGTGGGACCTTGGCGTAGGTGCCGTCGTCTTTGGGCGCAAACCCAAACCCATCTGAGCCCACCACAGCCCCAGCTTGAAGCGTGCATTGTTTGCCCACAACGCACCGATCCAAGACCTTGGCGCCGCTGTGAAGC
>JBMZAL010000083.1:0-6045 GCA_049611325.1 Flavobacteriales bacterium | reverse complement strand
TTTGGTGGGATGTGGTCGCTTGTCCACAAGCCATCAGGAAGAGTGCAGCGAAGAGCAAGGAGCGCATGGTCAAGAAGCCTTGGCGTCCACCACAGGGGTGTCGGCCGTGTCAAATGACTCGTGCTGGGCGTCGATTTGGGCTTTGGCGTACTTGGCGGTGACCTTGAGCGATTGGGTGTCGCTTCCGGGCAGGTCAAACATGGCGTTGCGAAGGATGACTTCACAGATGCCCCGCAATCCGCGCGCGCCGAGTTTTCGGTTCACTGCGTGGTCGACCACCAAATCCAGAGCCTCCGACTCGAAGGTCAAAGCGATGCCGTCCATCGCGAACAGTTTGGTGTACTGTCGGATCAACGCGTTTTTGGGCTCGGTCAGAATGCGGCGCAAGGCGTGCCGCTTCAACGGCCGAAGTGCCGTCAACACGGGGAAGCGACCGATCAATTCAGGAATCAGACCAAACGCGCGCAAATCCGAAGGGTCCACGTACGCCAAGGCGTCGTTCTCATCCACGACTTGGCCAGCCGAAGCGTAGCCGATGGTGCTTTTGCGCAACCGGCGCGCCACAATCTTCTCCATGCCCGCGAAGGCCCCTCCACAGATGAACAAGATGTTGCCGGTGTTCACGGTGATGAGCTTCTGTTCCGGGTGTTTGCGCCCCCCTTGAGGCGGCACTTGCACGTCGGTTCCTTCGAGCAACTTCAACAGGGCCTGCTGCACGCCTTCGCCGCTGACATCGCGGGTGATGCTCGGGTTGTCGCTCTTGCGGGCAATCTTGTCGATTTCGTCGATGAACACAATGCCTCGCTCTGCCGCTTGAACGTCGTAGTCTGCGGATTGCAAAAGCCGGGAAAGGACGCTCTCGACGTCTTCCCCCACGTAGCCAGCCTCGGTCAAGACCGTGGCGTCGGCGATGCAGAAAGGCACGTCGAGCATGCGTGCGATGGTCTTGGCCAGCAGGGTTTTTCCCGTGCCCGTTTCCCCGACAAGAATCACGTTGCTTTTGTCCAACTCCACCTCGGAGGCGTCGTCCGTGCTTTTGTGGGTCAACCGCTTGTAGTGGTTGTACACCGCCACGCTGAGCGTGCGCTTGGCCGCCTCCTGGCCGATGACGAAGTCGTCGAGGTACGTCTTGATTTCTGCAGGACGACGCAGGGTGAAATCCAGGGCCGATTGGTCGCCGCCTTTGGCAGATACTTCTTCCTGGACAATGGCCTCGGCTTGCTCGACGCAACGGTCACAAATGTGACCTGTTGCACCGGCAATGAGGATGTCCACCTCGTCTTTGCGTCGGCCGCAAAACGAGCATTGTATGTCTTTGTCGGACATGGGCGTTCGTTCAGTTGTGAGCCCTCGAAATTACGTCGAATCAGCTCGGGCGAACCAAGACTTCGTCGATCATGCCGTACGCTTTCGCTTCTTCGGCAATCATCCAGTAGTCCCGGTCGCTGTCTTCCCAAACCTTTTCGTAGGTCTGTCCGCTGTGCGTCGCGATGATGTCGTAGAGCTCTTTCTTGAGCTTTTGGATTTCGCGCGCTGTGATTTCGATGTCGGAAGCCTGGCCGCGTGCGCCGCCCAAAGGCTGGTGAATCATCACGCGGCTGTGCTTCAATCCAGTGCGCTTGCCCGCAGCACCGCCGCAGAGCAACACAGCACCCATGGAGGCTGCCATGCCCGTGCAGATGGTCGCCACATCAGGGCGGATGTACTGCATGGTGTCGTAGATGCCGAGGCCTGCGTACACACTTCCGCCTGGGGAGTTGATGTAGATCTGGATGTCTTTGCCAGGGTCCGTGGATTCCAAGAAGAGAAGTTGGGCTTGGATGATGTTGGCGATGTGGTCGTCGACCCCCGTGCCGAGGAAGATGATGCGATCGGCCATCAAGCGAGAGAAGACATCCACTTCACGGAAGGGCATCGGGCGCTCTTCAATGACGGTTCGGGTCATGTTCTCAGGACCTGCAACTGGACCTTGCGTGGCTGAGATGAAATCTTCGACGGTGTGGCTGCTCATGCCGTGGTGATGCACGGCATACTTCAGGAATTCTTTGCGGTTGTTCATGGTGTGATTCTTAAGGCCAAATTACTGCCCACACACCTCACCCCCGGGCCCTTGGACCCGGGTTGTTCACAACCGTTGGGGTAGAATCAACGAACCTCGTCCGCGAGCTTTCCGAACTCGTCGAAGCTCACTTGCTTCTCGGAAATCGTCACGCGTGTCTTCAGGTCGTCCACGACCTTCCGCTCCACCAGAACGTCGGCAATGCGACGGCGTTCCTTCTCGTCGTTCAGCACGTTCTTCGCCACGTTGGTGAGGGTTTCCTCGTCCATGGGCATGCCGTACTGGGCGTACTGGGCGCCGACCATGCGTTTGGCCTCACCTTCAAGCTCTTCGGCCGTCACCTTCAAATCGATGGCCTCCGCCACGGTTTGTTGCAGGATTTGCCAGCGCAACGATTCGGCATAGCCAGGGTACTCCTCCTCCACCTGCTCAGGCGTGAGCGGGTTCTCGTTGGTCAACATGATCCAACGCTTGAGGAAGGTGTCGGGGAGGTCCATCTTGATGTGGTCCATGAGGTCCACCACGAAGCGGCGGCGGAACACCCATTCGGCATCACGGTCGAAGTGTCCGTCGAGGTCCTGAGACACGCGCTCGCGGAAAGCCTTTTCGTCGGTCACCACCCCCTCGCCGTAGACCTTATCGAACAGCGCTTGGTTGATGTCGTGGGGCTCAAGGCGCTTCACCTCTTTCACCGTGAATTTGAAATCGCCCTTCAAGTCGTTCACCTGTTCTTGAGAGATGCCCAACATGCGGCCCAAATCGTCGTGCCCACGGCTCACTTTGTGAGGGTCCACCGTCACTTCACTGCCGGGCTCCAATCCGACCAAAGCCTTCTTGGTCTTCTTGTCTTCCACAAACTCCACGCTGATGGTGCTGTCGCTGGTGATGCCGCCTTCGAGCACGGCGCCGTCGGCGTCGAGCTGCGCGAATGCACCCACCAACATGTCCTTGTCGGCGCTCTTGTCGGGGTCGCTCATCTTGCCATGGCGACGCTGCAGGTCGGTGACCTGGTTGTCAATGGCTTTCTTGTCGACCTTGATTTTGTGGCGTGTGAATTTGGCCTTTTTCCCGAAGTCCAAGTCCAAGGCAGGTGCCAGGCCCAACTCGTAGTGGAACGTGAACGTATCGGGGTTGTTCCAATCGCCTGAATCTTCCTTGTCCTCGCTGGGAATGGGGTTGCCCAACACATTCAACTTGTTTTCTTGAATGTGCGACTGCAGCTGCTCGCTGAGCATTTGGTTCAACTCCTCGGCAAGCACGGATTGTCCGTACTGGCGTTTGATGAGTTGCATGGGGACTTTGCCCTTTCGGAAGCCCGGCATTTGGGCGTTTTTCTGGTGGCGCTTCAAGCTGCGTTCCACTCGGGGTGCGTAGTCCTCGGGGGCGAGGGAGACGGCCAGCTCAATGCGGAGGTCGTCGAGGGAAGTCTGGGAGACGTTCATGGGCAGGTTTTCTGGTTGCCGGTTAGTTTCCTCGAAGATGTGCGGGTGGAGGGACTCGAACCCCCACGCCGAAGCACCAGATCCTAAGTCTGGCGTGTCTACCAATTTCACCACACCCGCGTCCTTCGAGGGCCGCAAAGGTACGCGGTTTTTCTCGCCTGTCAACCCTCATGTTGCGGGGGTGAAGTGTGCGGAGAACCTGAGAACGAGTCGGTTCCCTTTGCGGTGTGGTGGGACAAAGAACATGGCGCAACCGGGTGAGCTGGATCACCTTCCTTGTGTGTGGGTTTGGCCACCCCCTCGCAGCCCAAACTCTGGTCGCAGATTCTCTCCCGCAGGCAAGGAGGCGCTGGTCTTGGACAGGGGGTGCGTTGTGGGGAAGCCAGCCGACATGGGGTGTGAATTGGCATGGGTTTTCGATGGCGCTCTGGGGTCGCCGTGGGGAGATGGAATGGGCACTTGGAGCTCAAACCGAGGGAAGTCCTGTGTGGCGTGAAACCCAGGCATGGTTGGGCTTGGGAAAGGCCTGGGACGACCGAATTCGAGGCGCAATGCGCATGAAGGTCGGCTGGGCGTCGTGGCCGGAAGTCCAACGCCACGTGCCTTTGGTGGACCTGTTTGGACAAGTTCACCAACGCGAAATGTGGGGCGACATCCGGTTGGAAGCCCGCGCCACATTGGGACAGGGACTCCCGCTTTCGGGCGTGACGGAGCAGGGTTTGGTGCGGACGGCTGAAGGGGCCTTTGGCTGGACAGCCTGGTGGAAGCCCAAGTTGGGGTCCGGTCTGGTGGGGCTGCCCGCATTAGGGTGGTCAGAGGGCGGGGCGTGGCACGTGGCTTGGGGTCTCGACCCCGGTTGGTGGGACGGGATGCGGCCTTGGAAACCGATGCCTGGACGCGTGGTCGTGCAATGGTCTTGGCCCTCGGGTCAATGGACGCTGAGTTGGTCGGGCAGGTTGGGCATGGAGACGCTGGGTGCGTCCACGCGACGGAGCAAGTCCACAGTGGTGTCACGTCGCGATGCGTTTGGGGTGTTGTTTCGTCGGGCCACCAGGGTCCATGGCGGGTCGTGGTGGTGGACTTGGGAACGCCAAACCAAAGATTTCCCGTGACGGGGAAGTTCAAATGGACCGGCATGGTGGTCTTGCTCATGGTGGTGAGATCACCCCACGCCCAACAAGACATTCATTCCTTGGTGGAGTGGGAGGTTTGGCGACACGTGACGAATGCCGTGGAAGAAGGGTGGATGTCGCAGTCTGGCGCCGAGGCGGTTTTTCAGCACCTCCAAGAAGAAGGGTGGCCTGTATGCAGGGAAGAGGCTCGGAACATTCAAGGCTTGTCCGAGTTGGAATGCGCGAAGCTGATGCAATCAGAAACGTGGAACGCATGGGTCCTGCGACATGAGGCGTGGTTGCCAACCGCGAAAAAGCGTCCGTCGTTCCATTGGACGGGTGCATGGAAATTCCGAGAATCCGGGATGGTACGTTCGCATGAGGCCCGCCTCAGGTGGGGAGGATTTCGCACGCGGCTGCATGTCGAGGACTCGTTGTCCTGGGGCGGTTCGTGGTCCGGCCAGTCGGAGGGGTGGACCTGGGTGGCTGGAAACCACCAAGTGGGCTGGGGCCATGGATTGACCTTGCCGCGTGCCGATGCGTTTGGGTTGGCCTTGTTTGTTGGGGGGTCTGAAGTGAAGCTGCCCTTCCCCCCAAGAGGGTTGCATCACGCACAATTCGAGGGGGCCTTGACGGGTGCGGCGCTGGAACATCGCGGAATGGCCTGGACCCACGGCATCACAGCAGGCCGACACCACGTCGGTTGGATGACGCGCTGGCGGCGCCACGAGACCTGGGGCGTCTCCGCCTATGCCGAGGCTGAGGATGTCCGTGTGGGCATGGATTGGTCCGTCCAAAAAGACAACGTAGACTGGCAATTGGCCTGGGCTTGGACGTCCACGGAGGGGTGGCTCCTGCGTACCTCGTTCCGCTGGGCCCGCGGCACCCATTGGGTGGTCCAAGGGGTGTACGAGGGAGGTTGGAGACAGGAGGAGAGGCGATGGAACACCTTCTCCACTTGGCAACATCCTGAGCATGGCGGCTTGGTGCAGACACGGGTGCGGATTCGAGGCAGAGAGGATTGGGATGTCCGTTTTCAAGGACAGCCCCACAAACGCAGCGTTTGGCGATGGTCCATGAGGGGCACGCATGAAACGTTCATGGTTGGGATTCACCTTCGGCACGAAGCCTTGAAAGCGTCGTGGTGGGTGGGGCGGGACCGGGCGGGAAACCGGGCGTTTGCAAGGCATGTGGAAGGAGCGTGGGGCGAGGTCGGTCGGCGGCAATGGGGCGTGTTTGCGCTGGACGGTCAAGGCGATTGGCGCGGGCCATACGTCATGGTTCGTGCACTGGATGGCAGGGTGTGGTCGCGGACCCCGAGCACGGGCTGGCGCATGGGGGTTTGGGTGACCCAACACGGAGCGCGCGAAGGTTCGTGGACGGCGCAGTGCTCTTGGTCACCTTCTCAACAAGAGACCTTTCGTTGCGCGTG
>JBMZAL010000082.1:0-6110 GCA_049611325.1 Flavobacteriales bacterium | reverse complement strand
TGGAACCGCGTACATCGCAGGGTTCCGCTGGGCGCTGGAGCGCGGCTACGACTTCATCTTCGAGATGGACTGCGACTTCTCCCACGACCCCCACGACTTGGTTCGCCTGCGCATTCCATGTGCCGAAGGCGGCGCGGGCATGTCAGTGGGATCTCGCTACGTCAAAGGCGGCGGCGTGGCCAACTGGCCCGTCAACCGACTCATCCTGAGTTACGGCGCGTCCATTTACGTGAACACGATCTTGGGGTTGGGCGTCCGAGACAGCACGGCGGGGTTTGTGTGTTACCGTCGTGAGACCCTCCAAGCGATCCAGCTTGACGCGGTCCAGTTTGTGGGCTACGCATTCCAAATCGAAATGAAACTGCGGGCCAAGCGGAATGGCTTCGCCGTGAAAGAAGTGCCCATCACCTTCGTCGACCGCGAATTGGGGACATCCAAGATGAGCATGAACATTTTCCGCGAAGCCCTTTTGGGCGTGCTCCAGATGCGGTTCAAGCGCATCTTTTTTCCCGCCAAACCCTGAGTAAACCTCCTCTCCTGCCATGAGCCAAGCCACCCTGTTTCGCCACGCTCACGTCGTCACGGACGGCGCCGTTCAAGTCCAAGACGTCCTTGTGGACGGGGAACACATTGTGGCGGTAGGCATCAACTTGGCAGAGCAAGGCGCCGACGCGCACGTCAAGGCACTGGCAGCAGGCGCGGAAGTGAAAGACTGCACAGGGTTTTGGTTGATGCCTGGATGCATCGACGACCAAGTGCACTTCCGGGAGCCCGGCTTGACCCACAAAGCAGAGATCGCGACCGAGTCGGCGGCCGCAGCGGCTGGCGGGATCACCTCGTTCATGGAGATGCCCAACACGGTGCCTCAAGCCTTGACCCAAGACTTGCTCCAAGACAAATACGACCGTGCCGCGGAAGTGAGTCCCGTGAACTACAGCTTCTTCATGGGGGCGAGCAACCACAATTTGGACGAGGTGCTCAAGACTGACCCCACCCGCGTCTGCGGCATCAAGGTCTTCATGGGTTCCTCCACAGGGGACATGCTGGTGGACGAGTCCGCGGTGCTGGAAGGCATCTTCAAGGAGGCGCCCACCCTCGTGGCCACACACTGTGAAGATGAGGCCACGGTGCGCGCCAACTCCGAGGCGGCCCGGGCGCGTTACGGCGAGACGGTGCCCATTGCACAGCACCCGCTGATCCGCAGTGCCGAGGCGTGCTACAAAAGCTCGTCCAAGGCCGTGGAGTTGGCCACCAAGCTCAACACCCAATTGCACATCCTGCACATCAGCACGGCGCGTGAATTGGACTTGTTTGACAACACCAAAGCGCTCGAAGACAAGCGCATCACTGCGGAAGCGTGCATTCACCACCTGTGGTTCAGCGACGCAGATTATGAGTCCAAAGGCACCCACATCAAGTGGAACCCCGCCGTGAAGACGGCCGAGGACCGGGAACAGATTCGCGCCGCCATCCTCGATGGCCGCATCGACGTGGTCGCCACCGACCACGCCCCCCACACCAAGGAAGAAAAGAACGGCAGCTACTTCAGGGCACCGTCCGGCGGTCCTTTGGTTCAGCACGCGCTCGTGGCCATGCTCGACATGGTGCACGACGGCGTCCTCTCGGTCGAGAAAGTGGCGGACCTGATGGCCCACCGCGTGTCCCGCTTGTTCCGGATGTCTGACCGCGGTTTCATCCGTCCGGGCATGAAGGCCGACCTCGTGCTCGTTCACCCCAACGATCCCTGGACGGTCCGCGAGGACAACGTCATGTCCAAGTGCGGATGGTCTCCTTTCCAGGGGCACACGTTCAAAAGCCGCGTGCACGAGACCTGGGTCAACGGCACATGCGTGTGGGACGGTCGCCGCATCACAACCTCACACGGAAACCATGTTGGCCAACGCCTTTCGTTCAACCGCTGAGCGCACACACAGGCGTGCCATTCGAGGCCGCGCGGGTGCAGTCTTGCTGCTCATGGGACTTGCCGGATGCAGCCCTGCACCGGTTGGGGGTGAGGCCGCGCCCCTTCCGCCACAAGGCGTGCTTGGAAGGGAGGAATTTGTTGGGGTGATGACCGAGGTGCAGCTCATCGAGGCTGTGGCCGACAAACGCATTTACCGCAACGACAATGAGCGCCAACGACTCGCAGAAGCGTACAACGACGTTTGGGCCCGGACGGGGGTGAGTGCGGCGACGTTTGATTCCAGCTACACATGGTGGTGGGGACACCCCGAAGCCATGAAAGGCGTGCTCCGTGACGTGGTGGACGCCCTCAAAGACATGGAGGTGGAAAGCAACCGGGGAGATGCCGCGGGGGCGGAAGGAAACCTCAAGAACCGCGTTGCCGGCGATACGCCTGCACCGTCGACTGAATGACGTCGTCGATGGGGGTGTATGCCCACGACTGGCCGAGCTCATTCAAGGCCTGAACGATTCGGGATCCTTCGTAGCGCTGATGTTCGCTGCCGCTCGTCAGGCTTTCGCGTGAAATCATGGACCTGCGCCCGGTGAGGCGCTCCGCCACCCAAACCAACCGCCAAGCCAGTCCTGCAATCCAAGGCTTGACAGCGCGGGTTGGGGCGGGTCTTCCCAAAGCGGAAGCGATGGTCGTCATGACGTCCTGGTGGGTGCGGTGCTCCGCACACAGGACAAAGCGCGCATCGCGCACCTCACTGTCCCCGAGCCGGACGCACACCTCGGCCACATCGTCGGCCCCCACGTAGCCTCCACTGCCCACGGGATACCAAGACAAACCGCGGTCCAAGACCCGGAACAGCGCGGACGAGCTGCGACGGAAATCGCCCGGCCCCAAAATGACCGTGGGGTTGACCACAACCAGACCGCCAGGCAAACCTTCCACTGCGCCCCGGAACGCCTCCATCTCGGCGCGGTGCTTGGAGCGCGCGTAGGCCGACGTGCCGGGTTGTTCCTCGAACAAGGTGGACTCGTCCGTGGGTTGTCCGACTTTTCTGCCCAAGGCCGCGACGCTGCTGACGTGAATGAGGCGCGGGGTGCCACAGTGAAGCATCGCGTTGACAAGGTTGGCCGTGCCCTGGGCGTTGATGTGGCGCAAGGCCTCCCTGTCGGCCGAATGGAACGAGACGAGCGCGGCGCAGTGAAACACCCGGGTCACGCCCTCGAGGGCATCCTCGAGCGAGGTTTGGTCCGTCACGTCGCCTTCTACCCACTCCAGCCGGGAGAGGCTGTCCGGGTCGGATTCGCGCACGGCCTGCTCAACGCGGGCACGGTCGGACGAGGGGCGGTGAAGGGCGCGGACGGTTTGACCTTGGGACAGGAGCTTGACCACCAAAGGCGTCCCCACAATCCCCGTTGCACCTGTGACCAAATCCATGCCGCAAAGTACTGCGCGACCTACCTTCGTTCAACGATGTCGACCACCGACCACATCCAAGCGATCCTCGACCGGATGCCCCATGAACCGGGCGTCTATCAGCACTTCGATGGGGACGGGAAATTGCTGTACATCGGCAAGGCCAAAAACCTCAAGAAGCGCGTCGCCAGCTACTTCACCAAGCAAGACCACAACGGCAAGACGCGGCTGCTGGTGAAGAAGATTCGGGATGTGCAATGGATTGTGACCGCGAGCGAGGCCGACGCCTTGTTGCTGGAGAACAACATGATCAAGGAGCACAAGCCGATCTACAACATCCAGCTCAAAGACGACAAGACCTACCCCTTCATCGTGCTCAAAAAGGAGCGCTTCCCCCGCATCTTTCCCACCCGTCAGGTGCGGAAGGACGGGAGCGAATATTTTGGGCCCTACTCCAACGTCAAGGGCATGCACGCCGTGCTCGACCTGTGCAAAAAGCTCTACCCCATTCGCACCTGCAGCCTGGCCCTGACGGAGGACAACATCGCCAAAGGCAAGTTCCGGGTGTGCCTGGAATACCACATCGGCAACTGCATGGGGCCCTGCGTGGGCAAGCAAACGGAAGAGGCCTACAACGACAGCATCGCGGCCATCCGCCACGTGTTGAAGGGCAACCTCGGCGAGGTGAAAAGCGCGTTGAAGGAGTCGATGATGGAGGCCGCGAGCGACCTGCGCTTTGAAGAAGCCGAGCGCCTCAAGCTCAAGCTCCTGGCCGTCGACAAGTTCCAGGCCAAGAGCACCGTCGTGCACCCCACCGTCTCGGACGTGGAGGTCTACGGGGTGGTGAGCGACGTGAAGTCGGCGTTTGTCAACTTCATGCGGATCCACAACGGCGCCGTGGTGCAAGGCCAAACCCTCGAGTTCCGACGACGCCTCGACGAGTCGGACGAGGAAATCCTCTCCGCAGCCATTCCCCAAATCCGGGACCGCTTCGACGTGGCGAGCCGCACCGTGCTGGCCCAGGTCGACGTGGAGGTACTGGGCGCAGAATGCCTCGTGCCCCAACGGGGCGACAAGAAGAAGTTGCTCGACATGGGCCTGCGCAATGCGCAGTTTGCCATGCGCGACCGCCACGCCCAGCTCGAGCAGGTGGACCCCGACGCCGCCAAAGACCGCCTCATGGAGACCATGATGCACGACCTCCGGCTCAAAGAGCATCCCGTGCACATGGAGTGCTTTGACAACTCCAACATCCACGGCACCAACCCAGCCTCGGCGTGTGTGGTGTTCCGCAACGGCAAGCCCGCGAAGCGCGACTACCGCAAGTTCAACATCCGCACGGTCGAAGGGCCAGACGATTTTGCCAGCATGAAAGAGGCGGTGTACCGCCGGTACAAGCGGCTGCGCGACGAGGGCGAGTCACTCCCCCAAATGGTGGTCATCGACGGCGGCAAGGGCCAGCTCTCCCACGCCATGGAAGCCATCGACGAACTCGGACTTCGGGGCAAAATTGCGTTTGTAGGCATCGCCAAGCGCCTCGAAGAACTCTACTTCCCCGGCGACAGTGTGCCGATCTACCTCGACAAGCGTTCGCCCACCTTGCGCGTGGTGCAGCAGATGCGCGACGAGGCGCACCGGTTCTCTTTGGCACACCACCGCAAACGCCGCAGCAAGGCCTTCCTGCATTCCGAATTGGACGACATTCCCGGGGTGGGGCCCAAGACCCGTCAAGCGCTCATGACGGCGTTTGGGGATGTCAAGGCCATCTCCGAGGCTTCGGAAAAAGCCCTTCTCGACGTCGTCAGCCTCAAAGTGGCCCGCGCCGTGCGCGTGCACTTCCACGGGTCAGACGCCTGACTCAGTCGCAGACTCCGCCAAACACGGCGAGCAAACCGAGCAAGTCGGCCACGCTCACAAGGGCGTCCCCGTCCACGTCACTTTGGCATCCCTCCAAGCACCCGAAGTCGGCAAGCACCATGAGCAAGTCGCTCACCGTGATGCTTCCGTCGCTGTTCAAATCCCCGGGGCACGAGCCGGCACATGAGTCGTATTCGCACGACCCGTCATCGATGACCGCAGAAGGATTGTAGTTGCACGCTTGCGGGTCAGTGCACTGCGTCACCACGACATCCACGTCCGCACGGGCACTCACGCATTCCACATCCAAGGTGCTCTCGACGTTCCACTCGTAGAAGAAGTAATAGTAGTCCAAACTTGGGCCCGCCGTGCTGTTGGTGATGCTTCCGAGGCCTGCCAAATCGTAGGGATAGTTCAGCGTCGAGGACGTGCCTTCGCGCCACAGCTGCGGATCGTCCGTGGTGCAGCGCAAGCCGTAGTTGGTTCCTGGCGCAAGCTCAAACCCAATGGGCAGCACAAACTCCCCCTCTGTCACCGTCGCGGTTGTCGACCACAACACCTGTCCGATGTCGTCGATGATTTCAAATCCACGATCGAAGGTGCCATTTGCGTAGAGCTTGACATCCACCAACCGCATGGGTTCGAACACGTCAAATTCCAACCAGCGCGCGCTGTTGGGGTGGTACTGACCTCCGGGCTGGTTGGTCAATTCACCCCCCGTTCCCGCAGGGCCCTGGGTCGATTGGCTTGATTCCACCCAAAACGTCGTGGACGCCGTGACCGCAGGCAATGGAAGGCTGCTGCCCTGCCCAAGCAGGGTTCCACCCACTTCTGCATCGTACCAACGCAACACCTGCCCCGCTTCAGCCTGTGCGGTCAACGTCACAGGACCGGGTTCGGCCAAGGTGGTGTCTGGCGAGGT
>JBMZAL010000081.1:3782-6134 GCA_049611325.1 Flavobacteriales bacterium | reverse complement strand
AGGCTTCCAAGTGATGCTCAACCTCGCGCAGGGCACGCCAGAACAAAAGGCCATGGCGCAAGACGCGCTGAACCGCTGGTGGTGGCCGTCGTTGATGATGTTTGGGCCCAACGATGCGGACTCCCCCCACTCTGCCCAAAGCATGAAGTGGAACATCAAGCGATTCTCCAACGACGAATTGCGCCAGCGTTTTGTCGACATGACGGTGCCTCAAGCTGAATTGCTTGGACTCACCATTCCCGACCCCGATTTGAAGTGGAATGAGGAGCGTGGCCACTACGATTTTGGGGACATCCAGTGGGAAGAATTCTACAACGTCATCAAGGGCAATGGCCCATGCAACAAGGAACGTCTCGCGGCCCGTGTGAAGGCCCATGAAGACGGAGCATGGGTGCGTGAGGCTGCCAATGCCTACGCGCAAAAGCAACAGGCGAAGAAAGCCAACGCCACAACCCACGCCGCATGAGCTCGACGCAACATGAATGGCCCCTTTGGGAGGTCTTCATCCGGAGCCGTCAAGGTTTGGGGCACAAGCATGCGGGCTCCCTGCATGCCGCCGACGCCGAGATGGCCATCCAAAACGCCCGCGACGTCTACACCCGCAGGCAGGAGGGCGTGAGCATTTGGGTGGTGCCTGCAGAGGCCATCACCGCGTCCAGCCCCGACGACAAGGAGGTCATGTTTGACCCTGCCAACGACAAAGTGTACCGTCACCCCACCTTCTACAAGTTGCCCGACGAGGTCAACAACATGTGAGCATGACGGAAGGACAACACCTCCAGATCATCCTCCGCCTCGGAGATGACGCCCTTGTGTTGGGCCAGCGTTTGTCGGCTTGGTGTGGACATGGGCCCATTTTGGAAGAAGACATCGCGTTGTCCAACACCGCGCTCGACTTGATTGGACAAGCGCGGAATTTCTACACGCTCGCCGGTGCGCGCGAGGACCAAGGGCGCGACGAAGATCAACTCGCCTTTTTCCGCACCGACAAAGAGTTTCAAAACCACCTTCTCCTCGAACAGCCCAACGGCCATTTTGGGGACACCATCGTGCGTCAGTTCTTCTTCAGCGCGTTTGCACTGGAGCGCTATGCCTTTCTCTCACGTCAATTGGTCGACGCCGAGGTCGCGGGCATTGCCGCCAAAGCCGTGAAAGAGCTCCAGTACCACTGGGAACACGCCGCACAATGGATCGTTCGACTCGGAGATGGGACCACGGAAAGTCATGAGAAGGTCCAAGCAAGCATCGACCACTTGTGGAGCTACACCGGGGAGTTTTTCAACGCAGACGAAGTGGATGCAGCTGGTGCTGAAGCAGGACTTCTTCCCGACCTCGAAGTGATGCGGAAGGCTTGGAATGCACGCGTGGAAGCCTGTTTGGCGCAAGCGACCTTGACCCGACCCGAGGATGGGTGGATGCAGCGCGGAGGCAAGCAAGGCATCCACAGCGAACACTTGAGTTACATGCTGGCGGAAATGCAAGTTTTGCCACGCACCTATCCCGACGCGACCTGGTGACCGACGCGCAGCGCATTGAACGCGTGTGGACCATGGTCCGAACGGTCCACGACCCGGAGTTGCCCTACCTCACCGTGGAAGAAATGGGCATGGTTCGCGGGGTCACAATGCGGAACAACCAAATCGTGGTGTCCCTCACCCCCACCTACTCAGGCTGCCCTGCCACGGATGTCATTTCTGAAGACGTCGCAAACGCGGTCAAAGCCGTGGAGCCTGAAGCCCAAGTGGAGGTCGTGCTGAGCCCAGCATGGACCACCGATTGGATTTTGCCCTCTGCCTACGAGAAGATGCGAGCGCACGGCATTGCCCCGCCTGAAGGCCAAAGCGCAGACCGTGCCTTCCTCACAGGCCAAGGCAAGGTCATCCCCTGCCCCCGCTGCAAATCCAAGGACACCTTGATGGTGTCTGCCTTTGGAAGCACGGCGTGCAAGGCCCACTTCAAATGCAACGCGTGCCTCGAACCCTTCGAGCACTTCAAGTGTATCTGACCCTATCTTTCCCTGCATGAGTGATTCCAACATGCACCCCATCGTCGAACGCATGATCGCCGCAGACACCATGAGTCAATGGCTGGGCATTGAGGTTTTGGAGAGTGCGCCTGGCGTGTGCCGATGCAGCCTCGAGGTGCGAGAAGACATGGTCAACGGGTTTGGAATCGCCCATGGCGCCATCACCTATGCCCTCGCCGACAGCACCCTCGCCTTTGCGGTGAACGCCCAAGGGCGGCATGCCGTCAGCGTCACGAGCACCATCCAACATTTGGCCCCAGTCATGCTGGGCGACACGCTCCACGCTGAAGCCATCCTGCGTGCGGAAGGAGGCCGCATCGTGCATG
>JBMZAL010000081.1:0-3683 GCA_049611325.1 Flavobacteriales bacterium | reverse complement strand
AGACACGCTCCACGCTGAAGCCATCCTGCGTGCGGAAGGAGGCCGCATCGTGCATGTCGACGTGGAAGTCCAAAACCAAGAAGGCACCCGCGTGGCGTGGCTCACCGCCACTGGATTCAAAAAATCCACGTCCTGGACGTAACCTCCTGAACTTTTTCCTCGTAGTAGGGACAGAACCCTACTACCATGACAGCCGGAGATTTCTTTTATCTGCTCAACGAACACAAGAGTTTTATCCTTGAGTCGTACAAGCTCGTTTCAGAGGCCTATGCCAAGGGCCGACAGCGCAAAGACGCCACAACGAAACATGTGATTCTGTTGTATGCCACGCTATCGAACTTCCGCAATCAAGAGTTGGAACTTTGGGCCAAAGCCAAGCGTGACCCCAAGGAGGCGCAAAGGATGATGAATGCCATCGCCGCGTACGACCTTACCCCCCTCAAGGCCCTTTTGAATCAGGATGAGATCATGCGTCGTCGTGAAGTGCGTGAATCCTTGCGTCGCTTCATTGTCAACGTTGAAAACCTTCAGCACCGCATGCGCACGACTGATGGAGGCATGACTCCGAAGCGTTTCAAACAGCACTACCGTTCCAAGCTCGGTTCCTACTTCGGAGCTGCCGTGATTGCCGCACACGAAGAACTCAATACGCGACGCATCCCCTTGGTCTACCTGTTCTAAGCGTTGGACGCTCGTGGTTTCAACCCAGGGCTTGAAACTGCATCTCAAACAGCCCATGGTACACGTTGCCCAACGCGACCAGTTCTTCGTGGGTGCCTTGCTCCACAAGCTCCCCTTGATGCAGCACAACGATGCGATCGGCGTCGCGCACGGTGTTCAGCCTGTGGGCGACTAACAACGACGTTCGTCCTGAAGTCAGGGCTTCTGTGGCCCGTTGGATCCACTGCTCGCTTTCGCTGTCGATGCTTGACGTCGCCTCATCGAGGATGAGGATGTGGGGGTTGCTCAAGTACGCCCTCACAAAGGCAATCAGTTGGCGCTGCCCCACGCTGAGCGTTGCTCCCCGTTCCCGGACGTCGTGGTCCAACCCTTCGGGCAAACGCTCCACAAAACGTTCGGCGCCGACCACACGGATGGCCTCCCAAATTTGGTCGTCGGTGATGTCCTGGTCGTGCAACCTCACATTTTCACGCAACGAGCCGCTGAACAAAAACACGTCTTGCAGCACCACACCAATTCGGCTGCGCAACACGTCCACCGGGATGTCGCGGATGTCCACGCCATCGATGGTGATTCGGCCCTTTTGGAATTCGTAAAAGCGGGAGATCAAATTGACGATGGAACTCTTGCCGGCTCCTGTGGCCCCGACAAAGGCCACGCGCTCCCCAGGCTTCACGACAAAGGACACGCCGCGCAGCACCCAATCCGGGGTTCCATCCTCCTTGTCTACGTAGGCAAACCACACATCCTCGAACGCAATCTCTCCCTGCCATGAAGGCTCCCTGGGCGACGTGGGTTCCGGAATGCTGTCGTCGCGGTCGAGCAACTTGAACACGCGGTCCGCGTTCACGATGCCCATTTGCAACACGTTGAACCGGTCGGCGAGTTGCCGAATGGGACGATACAGCATGAAGACGTACAAGATGAACTGCAGGACCACCCCCAGGGTCAACCCGCCTTGGACGACATGGCCAATGCCCAGCCAAAGCAAAAGCCCCACACTTGTGGCACTCAGCATCTCCACAACAGGAAAGAACACACTGAACGCCCAAATGGACCGGATGTTCGCTTCACGATGCGCGCGGTTGATGTCTGCAAAGGCCTCGGCTTCGACCCGCTCACGATTGAAGGCCTGGACAATGTGCATGCCCGTCACGTGCTCTTGGACGAATTCATTGATTTTGGCCACCTGGTTGCGCACATCCACAAACGCCCCTTTGATGTGCTTTTGAAAAATGCGTGTGGCCACCAACAACACCGGAATGGGCAGGAGCACCACCAAGGTCAAACTCCAATCGATGTAGAGCATGGCGCCAATGACCACGAACAGCGCCAACAAATCTCCCACCGCATTGAGGATGCCATTGCTGAACACGCCCGCCACACCATCGATGTCACTGACGTGACGGGTCACAAGGGCGCCCACGGGGGTTTGGTCGAAGTACTTCAATCGAAAGCGAGAGACGTGCCGGTACAACTTCGCGCGCAGGTCCAAGCTCACACTCTGCGCCACCCAATTGGCCAGGTACGTCACGCGGTATTGCACCAAGGCTTCCACCACAAGCACACCCACCACCATCAAGAACACGCGCAGCAAGCCTTCGAGGTCACCCGTGGCAATGTGCACATCCACCGCTTGACGAATCAACGCCGGGCGGATCCACACCAAACTCGACAACAAAATGACCATGGCGCCCGTCCACGCGAAGCGCCTGCGGTACGGTCCCACTTGGGCGAGAATCACCCGAACCGTATCGACGTCAAAAATCTTTCCTGCCTTGGAAGAGGAATCCGCAGACGACATGGGTCAAAGATACTGCGTGCCCACAGGCGTGAAGACCTCCCCAGGGTAGGTCACCCTGGTCAGGTACAGCCCACACCCCAAGACGCTTTTCCCTGCTGCACTTCGGTCCTTGACGGCAAGCACCTCGAGGATGTCCTCGGGGCGCCGCTTTCCCTTGCCCACTTCGATGAGCGTACCCACCGTGGCCCTGACCATGTTGCGCAGGAAGCGATCCGCCGTGATGTGAAAGGCCCAACGATGTGGGCCTAACACCTCCCAACGCGCTTCGCGCACGTCACAGATGGTGGTGCCCTGGTCCGATCCCGCCTTGCAGAACGAGGCGAAATCGCCCTTCTTCACCAAATGCACACTGGCCTCTTGCATGGCGGCAACATCAAGGTCTCCGTACACCCGTGTGGAGCGGCCCTCGAGGAAGGGGTCCTTGGCATTGTGAATCAGGTACGTGTAGCCGCGTTCCACCGCGTCAAAACGCGCATGGGCTTTTTCACCCACCGCATGGATGGCTGCAATGCCGACGTCGGGCGGCAACATGCCGTTGAGTTTCAAGACGGCCTCCTCCCACGAGGACACGCGTCCTCCCAGCGCCTCGCCCGGCAATTGGGCATGGGCCACAAAGTATTTGGCATGCACCCCCGCATCGGTTCGACCACACCCCATGACAGGACAAGGCCCGCCAAAGAGGCGGGCCAATGTGTCCTCCAACACCTCTTGAACGGTGATGGATTGAGGCTGTCGTTGCCACCCGTGGTAGCGGGTGCCGTCGTACGCCAACTCGAGAAAGACCCGCATCAGCGCGTCATGCCCAAGAGGCGATCTTCTCGCTCTTGTACTCTCCGGCGAACAACTTGTCCTTGACTTTCGTGAAGGTCTCGATGGTGTACTTCACGTCCTCCAGGGTGTGGATGGCCGTGGGGATCAAGCGGAGCATGATCGTGTCCTTGGGGACCACCGGGTACACCACAATCGAACAGAAGATGCCGTAGTTCTCGCGCAAGTCGAGCGTGAGGTTGGTCGCTTCACCGAGGCCGCCGTGCAAGAACACGGGCGTCACGCAGGAGTTGGTCACACCGAGGTCAAACCCTTCGGCACGAAGTCCCTCTTGCAACGCCGTGGCCACCTTCCACAAGTTCTCCTTGTGCTCGGGCTGGCTGCGCAGCATTTCGAGACGCTTACGCGCACCAACCACGAGAGGCATCGG
>JBMZAL010000080.1:3027-6334 GCA_049611325.1 Flavobacteriales bacterium | reverse complement strand
GCCTTGTTGGGCTCAGCCGGGGTCGGCCCAGGACTTGGCCATTGAGCGGGCCATCGCGCTTGGCAAGGCGGGCCAATTTGAAGAGGGCTTGGCGCAATTGAATCCATACCTCAAGGCACCTTCTGCTTCGGAGGCCAAGGCGTGTTACGTGGCGGGATTCTTGCTCAAGGAGCGTTTCAAAAAAGACAACATGCCCGGAAGTTTGAGTGGCGACCGGGCGGACGCGTTGCGGTGGTTGCGACAGGCCCTCGACCTGGATGTTCGGCGTGTCGCCCCTTGGCGGAACTCGGCCGAGAAGGCCTTGGGCTACCTCGGGGGCACCTATTTCGACGATGTGGTCCAAGGGGTCGATGCATTCGAACCTGGCCAAGAAGCCCGCATTCTCGAACTGTTCGAGGCGCACGAGGCGGTGGCGTCGTACTTGGATGCCAACCTCGACGCCACCGCCGAGCGAACCGAGATCCACAAAAACATGGCCCGGGCCTACCGCCAATGGTTTGAAGCCACGGGGGACGAGGCACACTTTCAGGGCATCGTATTGCAGTATGAACAGGCCTTGGCGCTGTCGCCGCGGGACATGACCGCGACGTACAACCTGGCGGTGAACATCTACAACCGCGGGGTGGCCCAAATCAACGCCATGGACGAGAACACCACGCTCCCCGAGATTTTGGCCATCAACGAATCGAGTCGCGCCTTGTTCGAGCGCGCCTTGCCGTGGTTTGAGCAAGCAGATGTGCTCCAGCCCAACCGGCCTGAGACCCTGCGTGGACTCATGATTGTGCACCACGCTCTGTTCCATCCCGAGCAAGAAGAGGCTTACCGCGTCCAACTTGAAAAAGCCCTGACGCGATGAAGCGGATGCGTTGGAACATTGCATGGCGAATGGGGCTCGGATTTGGGGTCTTCATTTTGGCTGTGGCGGTGTTGTTCGTGTTCACGCGCCTCACCTTGACGCGGAGCAGCGAGCTCGCAGCGGAGGTGGATTCTGCCCTCGTGCCGAGTTTGGAAGCACTTGAAGACATGGACCAAACCCTGGCCTCGTCGCTCGTGCACATCAACAACTGGATCGCGGAGCAAAGCCGCGCAGATGTCGAGAAGAAGATCATGCTTCGGAAGGCGGTCAACGCGACGTTTCCCCAACATTTGAAGGCCTTGGACGAGCTTGAATTGGCATGGACGCCCCGTGCCCGTGCGCACCTGGACACCCTGCGTGTTGAGACTGACGCCCTGCTCGTGTTGTACAGCGAAATCATGCGCTTGTTGCCGGATTGGAAGAGCTACCAAGACTATGAAGCGAGGTTCATGGCCCGAGAATATGCCGAGCCTGGGGCCCAGCTCGAGGTGTTTTCCACCCGGGTGCAGAACCGGCTTGCGACGCTGACTGCAGGCCAAAACGCAGCCCTCCGTGACCGCACGGCACGCATGGAGAAACTCGGCGCCGAATTGACCATGTACGCAGGCCGCGTGGCGTGGATCGTGGTGGTTTTGGGGATCGCCTTGGGCATCATTGTGACCCGAAGCATTGTGCAGCCCGTCAAAGAATTGAAGCGCGCGCTGCTGCACATGGGGCGGGGCGTGTTGCCCGATCGCGAGGTGCGCGTCACGCCGGATGAAATTGGCGACATGGCCACGGCCGTGAACCGCCTTGCGGAGGGACTGTCTCGAACCCAAAAATTCTCTCAAGAAGTCGGGGGCGGCGATTTTGAAACGCCCTACGAGCCGCTGAGCGACGACGACGCCTTGGGCAAGGCGCTGCTTCAGATGCGCACGTCCTTGGCGGAAAACGAACGGGAATTGGAGGGCAAGGTGGAGGCCCGGACAGAAGAATTGGCGCAGCAAAAGGCGCATGCGGAGGAAATTTTGGGCGACCTGCAGGACAGCATTTCCTATGCCTTGCGCATTCAGCAAGCCATTCTCCCCTCGGAACAGGAACGGCGCGAAGTTATCTACGATTCTGCGGTGTTCTACCAACCTCGTGACGTGGTTTCAGGAGACTTCTACTGGTTCAAATCGGTGGGCAGTCGCCGGATGTTTGCGGCCATTGACTGCACGGGACACGGTGTCCCCGGGGCCTTCTTGAGCTTGGTGGGGCACAACGCCTTGGACCGGGTGACGAAGGTGTACACGGAGCCGCACAAAGTCCTGGACAAGCTCAATGAGCATGTCTTGATGCTGTTGCGGAAGGACGTGCGGACCGAGGCAAGCATTCCTGCGGACTTGTTGCGGGATTTGGCTGTGGCGACCGAAGCTGGGCAAGGGACTTCGCATGTCGGAGGGCAGGATGGCATGGACCTCGCCATGGTGGCGATCAATTGGGAGCGCATGAAGGTGGAATTCGCCGGCGCAAACAACCCGCTCTACCTCGTGCGCGAGGGCGAATTGATGGAGTTCAAGGCGGACAAACACGCCATCTGTTCCTTCGAACCTGGGACCAAGAATTACCAAGTCCAAACCATCGACGTCCAATCCGGGGACACCTTGTTCTTGGCCACGGACGGTTTTGTGGACCAGTTTGGGGGACCGAGGGGCAAGAAGTTCATGCGTCGCCGGTTCCGTGAGTTGCTGGTGGAAACGTCGTCCCTGCCAGTGCAGGAGCACGAGGTGCATTTGCGCGCACGTTTCGAAGATTGGAGGGGGGATGAAGAGCAGGTCGACGACGTGCTCGTGGTGAGCATGCGCGTTCCATGAGTGTGAAAGACGCGCTGAGAGAAGGTGTTCGCGCGGGATGGTCGTGGATGCGTTCGGACCGAGGCTTGTTGCTTTGGGCGGTCTTGGTGGGCATCGCCGCGGGACTTCTTGCCGTCCTCATGAAGCAAAGTGTAGGCGGGTTGCGAAGCGTCATGTTTGCCATTCAGTCGTGGGTGGGGGGATCGTGGTTTTTGGCCTTGGGTCCCATCCTTGGATTGGCGGCCACGGGGTATGTGGTGCAACGCGTCTTGGGCGGGGAGCATCCCGGCCCGGGCATCCCGTCGACCTTGCACGCCATCTCCACACGTCGCGGCCGCATGAAGCGCACGTGGATGTTTGCCCCGGTCATCACCAGCGTGCTGTCTGTGGGCTTTGGAGGGTCAGGTGGACTGGAGGCACCGGCGATGCAGGCAGGTGCCGCGATGGGCTCCGAGGTGGCTTCCCAAACACGCAAGCACTTCCGCCGCCGACTGCTCCTCATTGGCTGCGCGGCTGCGGGTTCTTTGGCGGCCATGTTCAAGGCCCCTGTCGCCGCCATCGTGTTTGCGGTGGAGGTCATCATGATTGACTTGACGGCATCCAGCCTCGTGCCCATCCTGATGGCATCGCTGGCTTC
>JBMZAL010000080.1:0-2930 GCA_049611325.1 Flavobacteriales bacterium | reverse complement strand
TCGTTGTTGACGGCCTTCGTGTTCTTCGAAGGAGAGGACATCTTGACGGTGCCCATGCTGGCGGCGTTCCAAGCGTCGCGCCTGCCTTGGTACATCGCCATGGGCGTGGTGACGGGAGTCGGTTCCGTGGTGTTTTCACGACTCTACCTCGTCAGCCAGCAGGCCATTGGCCGGTTCACCAACCCGCGCACACGCATGACCCTGGCCGGCGCCTTGATCGGTGCGGCGGTGGCCTTGCTCCCTCCGCTGTTTGGAGAAGGGTACGAGGTCATCAACCAACTGTTCCTGGGCTATTCAGACGTGCTGATCCAAGACGTGTGGACGCTCGAGGGATCGTTGGCGCTGCCGAGTTTGATTGGGTGGTTGGTGTTGGCGGCGTGCTTGAAGCCCATGCTGACCGGATTCACGGTGGGTGCGGGCGGAGTGGCTGGCATTTTTGCCCCGGCGTTGTTCAGTGGGGCTTTGGTGGGCTTTGCCTTTGCCTTGGGTCTCAATGGCTTTGTGGACCCTACGACCATGCCCATTGGCAACTCCGTGCTCGCCGGGTTGTGCGGCATGATGGCTGGGGTGCTGCACGCCCCCCTCACGGCCATTTTTCTCGCCACAGAGCTCAGTGGGGGATACGGGTTGTTTGTGCCGCTGATGTTGACCTCGGCCATTTCCTTCACCACGTCTCGGGCCCTGAAGCGCCACAGCATTTACACGCGGGAGTTGGCCGAGCGGGGAGAGCTTTTGACCCACGACAAGGACCAAGCCGTGCTCACCTTGATGAACCTCAAAGAAGAGCTCGAGCAGGACTTCTTGCCGGTGCAGGCGCATTGGAATTTGGGCCAACTCGTGGAAGTGGTCGCCCAAAGCCAGCGCAACCTCCACCCGGTCGTGGACGCCCAAGGGCATTTGCTGGGCATCGTGGACCTCCAGGACATCCGTCAGGTGATGTTCGACCAGAGCCAATACCTGAGCCTGCGCGTGGTCGATTTGATGACCCTGCCCCTGGCCGAGGTCGAATGGGAAGACAAGATGGACGACGTCATGGTCAAATTCGAGAACTGCGGCGCATGGAATTTGCCGGTGGTGGAGGACGGCCGGTACGTGGGGTTTGTGTCGCGGTCGCGGTTGTTTACCGCTTACCGCAAGTGGCTCAAGGCCACGAGCCTCGATTGAATCACGGCGTGTATTCGACCGCGCCCTCGAGGATGTAGTTCATCTGGTAGACGTCGTCGGCGTTCAACCGCAGGGTGCCGCGGAAGGTGAGACGGTCGTCGGTTTGGTAGGCGCGCTCGCTTTTGTTGGGAAAGCGCAAATCGATGACCGATTCGGGTCCCGCACCGCCGCAGAAGAAGCAATTGGCGAAGGGGTAACGGCTGAGGACGTAGAAGTCCTCGTCGACATCCACGGGAATCATGTAGCCGGTGATGAAGAACTCCTTGCCCTCCGCGCCGATGACCTGAGGACCAAACGCTGGCATCCAGTAGTAGGCGTCCAATTCTTCGAGGTAGACGTCTGTGAATTCCACGTCGCTCAACGTCTGCCAAGTCAGTTCGGCAAGCTCACCCTCCACGACAGGCACCTCGGCGACCGCGGTCACGGGCTCGGGGTCGAGGCTGGCCAGTTTGGCTTCACCCACGTGACGCAGTTGATCCTGCGTGGCCTGCGCTTCCTCGGAAGGATGGCACATGCTGCTCCAATCCATCATCGACACTGCGACCAACGCAGCGGCGGACAAGACCATGGTGAGGAACGACGAGGTTTTCATGATTTCGAAGGTACGGATGGAAGGGCCTCAGGCCTCACTCAGGGTTCGGCTGATGTCGAGGCGCAGGCTTCGGCGTGCGGGAATGGCGGAGGCCAACAGGCCCACAAGGATGGCGGCACCTGCCAAGGCCCACTCGCTTCCCAGAATGCCCATGGCGGCCACGTCGTAATGGAATTGCGCCTCCACGACCTGACTCAGCACCGTCATGCCCACGCGACTCAGCACCAAGCCGAGCACGGTGCCTGCCACGCTCAACAGCCCGCCCTCGAGCAGGAGCAAACGGTACAACGTCGCGGGGGTCCCGCCCATGGTGCGCATCAAGGCCAACTCATGGCGGCGGGCCCGGATGTTGTCCAGCACAGAGATGAAAATGCTCGCGAAGCTCAGGGCCATGATGAGCATGGCGATGGCGCGCAACGCCGACGTACCCAACCCAAACTGCTGCGTCATGCGGTTCACCTCAATGGCCGGAAGGGCCACTTGCATGTTGGTGTCGCGAAGCGTGTTGGGGATGGTCAGGACGGCGAGGGGGTTGCGCTTTTTCAGGAGCATGGCGGTGATTTCCCGCGTTTCAGGGTCCAGGACTTCCCCGTCTTCCATGTGGACGTACCAAATGCTCTCCATGGGCGTCAGCAAGAGCTGATCCAAGACGCTGCCGCTCGGCTCGAGGATGCCCACCACGGTGAAGGTTTTGTTGGTGTGGATGTCGGTTTGGTCTTTCAGGCCGTGGGCGCTGAAGAACGTATCTCCAATCTTCAGTCCGAGGTTTTCCGCCACGCGGGCCCCGGCGGTGACCTCGTAAGGGGCGTCCCACAATTGGCCTTCCGCCAGCGTCGCACCGTAGTGCGCGACGTAGCTGTGCTCGGTGCCGACGATGCGGTACCCCTCGTGGTTGTCCCCGTATGCCAGCGGGATGCCAGAGTCGATGTAGGGGTGCTTGAGGACCTTCTCCGCCGCCCGTTGGTTGATGTTGCCCGTGGGCGCATCGATGTGGTAGACGTTGGCCAAAATGAGCTGAAGGGGGCTTCCCTTCGCGCCCAAGACAAGGTCGATGTCCTTGATGTTGCGTTCGAACGCGTCGTTCACCTGCTTTTCCGTCAGGAGCATGAGGCTCACCATGCCCACCCCAAAGCCGAGCAAGGCCAAACTCAGTGCCGTCTGCAAGGGCTTGGCC
>JBMZAL010000079.1:0-6373 GCA_049611325.1 Flavobacteriales bacterium | reverse complement strand
TCCGCACATGTGCACGCCCAAAATTTCGTCGGTCTCCGCATGCGCGAGCACCTTCACCAGGCCGTCCGTGTCCATGCTGGCACGCGCGCGGCCGCTGGCTTTGAAGGGGAAACTTCCACTCTTGTAGGGCACGGCATCGGCCTTCAATTGCTCTTCGGTGGCGCCTACACCGGCCACTTCAGGCCAAGTGTACACCACGTTGGGAATGAGGTTGTAGTCGATGTGCGGGTGTTGGCCGGCGATGGTTTCTGCGGCAAAGACGCCTTCCTCTTCGGCTTTGTGGGCGAGCATGGCGCCGCGCACCACGTCACCGATGGCGTAGATGTGCGGCACGGAGGTGCGCATGTGGGCATCCACACCCACGCGTCCGCGCTCGTCCGTGCTGAGCCCAGCCGCCTCGAGGTTCAAGCCCTCGGTGTAGGGACGACGTCCCACGCTGACCAAGCAGTATTCCGCCTTGAAGGTCACCTCGTCACCTTTCTTGGAATCGGCTTTGACGGTCACGCTGCGGCCGGTGGCCGTCACTTCTTTCACACCGTGCTTGAGGTGGAACTTCACGCCGAGTTTTTTCATCGAGCGCATGAGTTCCTTGCCCATCGCGCGGTCCATCGTGGGGATGATGCTGTCCGCGTATTCCACCACATTGACCTCGGTGCCGAGGCGCGCGTAGACCGAACCGAGTTCAAGGCCGATGACCCCGCCGCCAATGACAATCATGGATTTGGGCAACTTGGGAAGGCTCAGGGCCTCCGTGCTCGTGATGACCCGCTTCTTGTCCACGTCAATGAAGGGGAGGGTGCTGGGCTTGCTTCCCGTCGCGATGATCACGTGCTTCGCGCCTATCTGTGTCTCCTTGCCTTTGGCGGGCGTCACGGCGATGGTGTGGGCGTCGACAAAAGAACCGAGTCCGTGATGGACATCGATGTTGTTCTTCTTCATGAGGAAGTTGATGCCCTCGGTGGTTTGGGACACCACCTCGCCTTTGCGGGCAATCATTTGGGGAAAATCGATGCCGAGCGACCCCACTTCAATGCCGTGTGTGGCGAACTGCTCCTTGGCTTGGTGGTAGTGTTCAGAGCTGTCCAACAAGGCTTTGGAGGGGATGCACCCCACGTTCAAACACGTCCCACCCAAGGTGTTGTATTTCTCCACCAAGGCGGTGCGCATGCCGAGTTGGGCAGCACGAATGGCGGCCACGTATCCTCCGGGGCCGCTTCCGATGACGACGACGTCGTAGTTTTCCATGGGACAAAGGTAATTCGGAGGTCGAGGTCTGCACCCGCTCGTGTTGTTTCTTTGCACCCTCCATGTGGTTGCGCATTGCCTCTTTTTTGATTCGTCACCGTCTGCCCACGGTGGTCGGCTTGTTCATCGTGACGGTGTTCATGGGATTGCAGATTCCCAACCTGAAGATGCAATACAAGTACGGCGGAATCTTGCCTGAGGATGATCCTTCAGAACTTGCGCACGCGCGGTTTTTGGAGTCCTTTGGGGCGGAAGGAAACGTGTTGGTCATCGGGGTGGAAGATGCACGGTTGCGCACGGCGAAAGGCCTGACCCAGTGGCATGATTTGGCAGAGGAAATCAGGGCACTGCGCGTGACGGTGGACGGCCAGCCCGCGGTCATCATCGATTCGGTCTTCGCCTTCACCAATGCGTTTGAAGTGGTGAAACACCCTTCTCAGAAGTCGTTCTTGTTGGAACCGGTGGCACCTGACGTGGTCAACGCCCAACCGAACGCCCCGCCCCTGACCGACGCCCGCGCCAATGACATCGTAGAGGAGGTCAGGTCACTCCCGTTTTACGACGGGCTGCTCTACAACCCCGAGAACGACGCCACTTTGATGATGGTGGTCTTCAACCACGACATGCTCAATTCGGCCAAGCGAGGTCGCATCGTGGAGGACATCATCGAAGTGTCCGACCGTTGGGCGGCCGAGACGGGCATCCAAACGCACCTCAGCGGACTTCCCTTCATTCGGATTTCGATGACCAACAAGGTCAAGGGAGAATTGGGGTACTTCATCGGTGCGGCCATTGCGGTGACCGCGCTTCTGCTCTTCTTGTTCTTCCGCAACCTCGCCGTCGTCAGTGTGTGTCTGACCGTGGTGGCGGTGGGGGTGGTTTGGTCCTTGGGCATGATGACGCTGCTGGACTACAGGCTCACCCTGTTGATGTCCTTGATTCCGCCATTGATGATTGTGATCGGGGTCCCCAATTGCATTTACCTCGTCAACAAGTACCAAGCGGAATTCAAACGCCATGGCAACAAAATGCTTGCGCTGCAGCGCATGGTGACGAAAGTGGGCAATGCGACATTGCTGACGAACGCCACGACGGCACTTGGATTTGCGACGTTCATTTTCACGCACAGCCCCGTTTTGGTCGAGTTTGGGGTGGTGTCGTCGTTGAGCATCATGGTGGCGTTTGGAATCAGCATCGTGCTCATCCCCGCGCTCTTTACCTGGCTCCCTGAGCCCCGCGAGCATCACTTGACGCATTTGGACCGGGTGTGGGTGGACCGTGTTGTGGGCACGTTTGTGTCCACGGTTCAAGGCAAGCGAACCCAGGTTTATGTGGCAGCGTTGTTGGTGGCAGCACTGAGCGCATGGGGAATGACCCAAATGGTCACCACGGGCAACATCGTGGACGATTTGCCGGACGAAGATCGTGTGCTGGTCGACCTCGGATGGCTCGAGTCCAAGTTTCAAGGGGTGATGCCTTTTGAGGTGTTGATCGACGGCAAGAAACCAGGCCAAATCCTGAGTCCCGCCAACCTCAAGCGCATTGAGAAATTCCAAAACCTGCTCCGCGAGTATCCCGAGTTTTCGAGAAGCCTGAGCGCTGTGGATGCGGTGAAGTTTGGGGTGCAGGCCTTTTATGGTGGAGATCCTGAGCGCTACCGTTTGCCTTCCCGGCAGGAGCGCAGTTTCATCGGACCGTACTTCCGGGGCAGTGAGTCTGCAGCTTCGGACATCGACGATGCGAATGCAGTCACCAACAATTTTGTCGACAGCACCAAAACAGTGACCCGCGTGTCGGCGAACATGGCGGACGTGGGGACCCTCGAAATGGAGGCGTTGATGGCGGATTTGCAACCCCGCATCGACAGCATTTTCCCCCCGGAGCGCTATGATTTGACCATCACAGGCACCAGCATTGTGTTTTTGGAGGGGACCAATTACCTCGTCAAGAACCTCGCCATTTCGATGACACTGGCCATCCTGGTCATCGCCCTTGTGATGGCGCTGCTGTTCAAGAGTGCACGGATGGTGGGCATTGCCCTCGTCCCCAATCTGTTGCCGCTCCTTTTCACGGCAGGGGTCATGGGTTGGACGGGCATCCCGATCAAGCCCTCGACCATTTTGGTGTTTTCCGTGGCGTTTGGAATCTCTGTGGACGACACCATTCACTTCTTGGCCAAATACCGACAAGAACTCCAAGCCAATGGCTGGAACATCCGTGCCGCGGTCCTTGCGGCTGTCCGTGAAACCGGGGTGAGCATGATGTACACCTCCATCGTGCTCTTTTTTGGGTTCTTGATGTTCGCCATGAGTGAATTTGACGGAACGCGCTCGCTCGGGTTGCTCGTGTCGGTGACCCTCCTTGTGGCCATGTTCACCAACCTCATGCTTTTGCCATCGCTGCTCATGAGCTTCGCGCAATACGTGACGACGCGGACCTTCAGCGAGCCGTTCATCGATTTGTTGGACGAGGAGGACATCTTGGCGCTTGACGATCTTCAAGTCCAACCGGGAACCAGTCCCGGCAAAGGGGAGGAGCAGCACGAGGGGTTGCGGGGTCGCGATTGACCCTTGCGTATCTTCCACCCATGAAAGGAATCGTCCTCGCGGGTGGCAGCGGAACGCGCCTTTGGCCTTTGACCAAGGCTGTCAGCAAGCAACTGATGCCCATTTACGACAAGCCGATGATTTACCATCCGCTTTCGACGTTGATGATTGCCGGCATCCGGGACATTTTGATCATCACGACCCCAGAGGATTCAGCGGCCTTTCAACGCCTCCTCGGCGACGGCTCTGACTTGGGATGCTCCTTCACCTACACGGTCCAAGAGGAGCCCAACGGGCTTGCCCAGGCCTTTGTGCTTGGCAAGGAATTCATCGGGAACGACAAGGTGGCGCTCGTGCTGGGTGACAACATCTTCTATGGCAAGAGTTTTGGGCGCACCCTCCGCGCGCACACCGACCCCGATGGGGCCATTGTGTTTGCCTATTACGTCAGCGATCCGGAGCGCTATGGGGTGGTGGATTTCGACCCTGAAGGGAAAGTGCTGAGCATCGAGGAGAAGCCTGCGCAGCCCAAGTCCAACTATGCTGTTCCGGGACTGTATTTCTACGACAATGACGTCGTGGACATCGCGGCCAACCTCGAGCCAAGTGCACGTGGCGAATACGAAATCACCGACGTCAACAAGGCGTACTTGGAGGCGGGCAAACTCCATGTGGGCGTGTTGGACCGCGGCATGGCCTGGCTTGACACTGGAACCCACGCGTCGTTGATGCAGGCTTCGCAGTTTGTCCAGGTCATTGAGGACCGGCAGGGGTTGAAAATCGGGTGCTTGGAAGAGATTGCCTGGCGCATGGGCTTCATCGACGACGCCCAGCTCGAAGCGTTGGCCCAGCCGCTCGTCAAGAGCGGGTACGGCACCTACTTGCTCGACCAGCTTCGCCGCGGACGATGAGCGCACCGAACATTTTGAACGACTTCTGACTTTTCTTCCCCATGAGTCTCTCCTCCTCCGAAGCACGCTGGCGCGACGCCCTTGAAGCGTCCATGAAAGACTTTCTCAGTGCTTATCCAGCCGGGGCTGCGGACGAGTTGTACGACCCCATTCACTACCTCTTGTCGCTCGGAGGCAAGCGCATTCGGCCCGTGTTGGCACTCGCAGCGTGCGAGGCGGAGGGAGGTGCGCTCGATGCAGCCATGCCCGCGGCCATGGCCGTGGAATTGTTCCACAATTTCACCCTGATGCATGACGACATCATGGACGAGGCACCCCTTCGCCGTGGACGTCCTACCGTGCACACCAAGTGGTCCGAAAACGCGGCGATTTTGTCTGGAGATGTGATGTACACCTTGGCCTTGACGGCCTTGGAAGGCACGCCATCCGACGCCTTGGCGGACGTTCTTCGCATGTTCAACGTGACCTCCAAAGAAGTCTGTGAAGGCCAACAGAGCGACATGGCGTTTGAGACGCGTGACAACGTCACGGTGGACGAATACGTGAACATGATTCGACTCAAGACGTCGGTGCTCCTTGCGGCCTCAGCCGCCATGGGCGCGCGGGCAGCCGGTGCCTCTCTGGAGCGTGTCGAGGCATGGTACCGCTACGGCGTCAACGTGGGCTTGGCGTTCCAAATCCAGGACGACTTCTTGGACACGTTCGGCGAAAGCGGCACGACGGGCAAGCAAGTGGGAGGCGACATTTTGTCGGACAAGAAAACCTTGCTCTGGTTGACGACTGAGGCGAATGAGGAAGGGCGAAAGGCCTTGGCCCCGTGGGTGGGGGTGCATCCTGCGTCCGGGTCGGACCAGGGAGAGGCCAAAATCACAGCCGTCCGTGCCGCCATGGTGGCGGCAGGCGCCGACGCCGAAGCGCAGCGCCGCATGGCGCAGCACGTCGACGAAGCGGTTGCCGCACTGCGCACATTGAACCTCTCTACGGAGACGGCAGCTTGGTTTCAAGGGCTGGCCCAGCACGTGGTTTCGCGGAGCCACTGATTCCAAGCGCATTCCTTGGGGGGTCCCCCGGGCCGGCTTATCTTTGCTTGTGCTAAATGCCCAATGTCCTCATGGACCCACTTTCATTTCTGAGTAACGCCGAACCTGGCGCACTCGAAGCCCTCTACGCTCGCTACCAAGCGGACCCCGAATCGGTGGACCGCACGTGGCGGCTTTTTTTTGCAGGTTTTGACCTCAGCCGCGCCACGTATGGCGACGATGCGGCCTCTCCCGCCACCCTGAAGGAATTCAAGGTGTTGGATTTGATCCACGGATACCGCACCCGCGGTCACCTGTTCACCCAAACCAACCCCGTTCGCGAACGTCGTACCTACACCCCGACGCTGGCGCTCGAGCACTTCGACCTCTCCGAGGCAGATCTCGACACGGTGTTCCAGGCGGGCAATGAAGTGGGCATTGGCGCCGCAAAACTCCGCGACATCATTGCCCATCTGGAGTCGACGTACTGTCACTCGATTGGGATTGAATACATGTACATTCCCGAGCCGGAGCGGCTCAAGTGGATACGCGAGCACATCGAGCTGGCCAACCGTCCACGTTTGGACGCCCAAGGCCGAAAGCACGTGCTCAAAAAGATCAGCCAAGCCACGCTCTTTGAGGAGTTCCTCCA
>JBMZAL010000078.1:0-6436 GCA_049611325.1 Flavobacteriales bacterium | reverse complement strand
CATGCAGACGTACACGCCGTCTTCGTTGTGAAGCCAAAACTCACCTGAAAACCGTGGCTCAGTGCCTTGCTCGCGCAGGACACGGTAGGCGTCAGGGCTCAGGACCCCGCACCAGCTCGAGGCCTTCAAGCTGTCGGCAGGCTGATTCGACTTGGGGGCGTCGTGCTGGGCTTGGCATCCAGACAGGATGGCCACAAAGGCCAAACAACACAGGGCAGAAGCCAAGGAGGTGTTCATGGTTGTGGCAGTTTGGGGGCGAGGTGTCGTCCGGTCACAGAATGCACGTTTTGTGTCAAACTCTCGGGCGTGCCTTCATGCATAAGCGTCCCTCCGTGCTTTCCACCGCCGGGACCCAAATCCAAGATGTAATCCGCGCACTTCAGAACGTCCAAGTGGTGTTCGATGACCACCACAGAGTGGCCTTGCTGCAACAGCGCATCGAAGGACTCGAGCAGCTTGGCGACGTCATGCACGTGCAGGCCCGTGGTGGGCTCGTCAAACACAAACAGGGTGTGGCCTTGTCGGTCGCCACGGGCGAGGAAGGCCGCCAGCTTGATGCGTTGCGCCTCGCCACCACTCAGGGTGTTGGAGCCCTGGCCGAGCGCGACGTAGCCGAGGCCCACGTCGTGCAAGGGTTGGAGTTTGGCCAGCAGGCGTCGAATGGTGGCAGGCGGCTTCCGACCAGGTTCAGGGGCGAAGAAGAGGAGGGCGTCGTCCACGGTCATCGTGAGGATGTCGTGCACGTTTTTGCCTTGGTAGGTGACTTCGAGGACGTGATCCTGAAAGCGCTTGCCCCCACAGTCTTCGCAGACGAGTTTCAGGTCTGCCATGAACTGCATGCCCACGGTGACGTACCCTTCGCCCTCACAGGACTCACAGCGTCCCCCTGAGATGTTGAAGCTGAAGTGGGAAGGCTTGAGGCCGCGGGCTTTGGCGTGGGAGGTGTCCGCGAGGAGCGAACGGATCTCGTCAAAGGCCTTGACGTAGGTGACGGGGTTGGAGCGGGAGCTTTTGCCAATGGGGTTTTGGTCCACGAATTCGAGGTGCTCCAGCGTGCGTAGATCGCCTTCCAAGGCCGCGAAGCCTTTGGGATTGCCGCCGAAACCATCAAGTTCTGCCTGAATGGCGGGCACCAACAGCTGCGTGATGAGGGTGCTCTTGCCAGAGCCACTCACGCCGCTGACGGCCACGAGGCTGCGCAACGGGATGGTGGCATCGAACCCTTGCAGGTTGTTGGCCCGGGCTTCTCGAATGACAAGCTTGTCGCCCACAGTACGCCGTTGCTTGGGGACCTCGATGGCGCGGTGCCCATTGCGGTACGCCGCGGTGAGGGAGGGGTGGTCGGCGTCCAACCCGGAGAGTCCGTCGTGGGGACCGCTGAAGACCACTTCACCTCCAAAAGAGCCGGCATACGGCCCCATGTCCACCACATGGTCCGCTGCCGTGACGATGTCGTCGTCGTGCTCGACGACCACCACCGTGTTGCCTTGGTTCCTCAGCCGCTGCAGCACGCCGATGAGTTGGGCAGTGTCCTCGGGATGCAAACCAATGCTGGGCTCATCCAGGACGTAGGTGCTTCCCACGAGGGTGCTTCCCACGCAGGAGCTGAGTGCGATGCGCTGGGCTTCCCCGCCGCTGAGTGTGGGGCTGCTGCGCATCAATGTCAAATAGCCCAAACCCAAATCCAAAAGGCATTGAAGCCGGGTCTCAATTTCCCAGAGCAGGCGGGCGGCGATATCACTTTGGGTGGAAGAGAGCGTCCAAGACTTCATGGTGGCCAGCGCTTCCTCAATCGGCAAAGCCAAGAGTTGGGGCAGGGTGATGTCCCCGATGAACACGTGGTGGGTGTCCTTGCCGAGGCGGGTTCCTTTGCAGGTGCCACAGAGCGTCCGGCCGCGGTAACGGCTGATCATGACGCGGTTTTGGATTTTGTAGCTCTTCGCCTCCAACGTGGCGAAGAAGTCGTGGATGCCACGGAAGTGGGGGCACCCCTCCCAAACCATGGCCTGTTGCGCCTCCGTCAACGCATGCCAGGGCGTGTGAACGGGCAGGTCGGCGTCCGCAGCGGCCATCACGAGCCGGTCGCGCCACCGTCCCGTGCGCTCGCCGCGCCACGGGGCCACCGCGCCGTCGTAGAGGCTCTTGGTGGGGTCGGGGATGACCTTGTCTGGGTCGATGCCCAGGACATGGCCGTAGCCTTCGCACGTGCTGCATGCACCCACGGGGCTGTTGAAGTTGAACATGTCCGGGGTGGGCTCGGGAAAGAGGATGCCGTCCCGCTCAAACCGGTCGTTGAATTCCTTGCAGATGGGCTCGTCGCCGTCGGTTGCGCTCCAGATTTGGCAACGTCCTCCACCTTCAAAGAAGGCCGTTTCAATGGAGTCGGCCACACGGCCGGGGTCTTCTTGGGCGGACTTGGGCGAAAAGCGGTCGATGACAAGCCCAAGGACATCTTGGGGCTGGACGTCCTCGAGACGCACCGCACCCTGTGCTGTCCAGGCGCGCGAGTATCCCTGCTGTTGGAGGACGCGCAATTGGTCCTCGGCGGAGCGGTCTTCCCGGGCTTGGAGTGGGGCGACCAACATCATGCGCGGCTCGGCGCTGTTCAAGATGGCGTCGACCACGTCCGTGACCGTGTCCTTGCGGACAACCTCGCCGGAGACTGGAGAGCGCGTTTCGCCAATGCGGGCATACAACATGCGCAGGTGGTCCAAGACCTCCGTGCGCGTGCCCACGGTGCTGCGGGGACCGCCCGTTGCACTGCGTTGTTCAATGGCCACGGCGGGGGAGAGGCCGTCGATGCGGTCCACGTCGGGCTTTTCCAAACGGCCCAAAAATTGACGGGCGTAGCTGCTGAGGCTTTCCACGTAGCGGCGCTGGCCTTCGGCGTACAGCGTGTCGAACGCGAGGCTGCTTTTTCCGGAGCCGCTCAACCCTGTCACCACAGTCAGTTTTTCCTTGGGAATGCTGACGTGGACGTCTTTGAGGTTGTGGACGCGGGCGCCTTGAATGTCAATCTTCATTGCAGTTTTTAACAGCGTGAAGGTACCTGAGGTTTGGACTGGTCAGTTAAAAAGAGTACTTTAGGTCTTGTTCACGTGAACGACTTTTAACGCATTGCCATTCGACACATTCGACTCTAGTTCCATTTCATGAAGCCTTGACTCGGGATCGCCCCGACGCACAGGTATGAAGTAAAGAGTTGTGTCATGCATGCATCCCTCACAGACCGCGAATTGATCCGCGCCTACAGAAACGGCGAGGATCGCGCATTCGAAACATTGTTGAACCGCTACCAGCAGGGGGTCTTCACCAAGATCCACTTTGTGGTGCGCGACGAAGAAATCGCCAACGATTTGTTTCAAGACGTCTGGATCAAGGTGGTCCAAATCTTGAAGACGGGCCGCTATGTGGAGGAAGGGAAGTTTGGCCCATGGGTGATGCGCATTGCACACAACGCGGCCATTGACCACTTCCGTCGGAACCGAAAGCGCCGCATGGTGCGTCCCACGGATGAGTTTGACATTTTTGAGACGCTCTCCCACGACGCTCCGAGCATCGAGGACCGCCTGGTCGAAGATGAAATCATGGCCGAGCTGCGCCAGCTCATCCCCGCGCTGCCGGAGGAGCAGCAGCAGGTCGTGCACATGCGTTTGACGCACAATTTGAGCTTCAAGGAGATTGCCGAGGAAACCGACGTCAGCATCAACACGGCCTTGGGCCGGATGCGGTACGCGTTGATCAACCTTCGGAAGATGGTGGAAGACCAAAACCTCACCCTGACCCCGCGCTGACAGGCGCAGGAACCCTGAAGAGAGACAGGGCAGGGCGATTTTGTCAAGGGCGCACACAATACGGTGCGCCCTTGTCCGTTTCTAGGGGGAACATCAACCCCCCGTTCATGAATTCATTCTTCTCTGACGACCTCACTTCTTGGACTTTTTCTTCAGACGCCACCGCCGACGCGGCGTGGGTGAGCCCACGTCCCTCCAGCATTGCGAATGTGTTGCGTTACGCGCAAGCCTTCGATGGGGTGAAGACCTCCCTGGGGACCGCGATTTGTTTGAAAAACTGACGCCCGTTCGCGTCACACTTGCGCCACCCACGTCGGGTTGCGCAGGACCTCTTCCCTGAGCCGGGCATCGAGCGTGGAGCTCGGCGCGACAGGGTGGAGGCCCTGGGTCAATTCATGCAAGCAGCCTTGGCCTTCTGCCGTGCGCAGGTGATCGTTGAGGTCGTTGGCCTCCACAAATCCATAGCCGCGGACGTGGCCTTCCACCACCGCGATGATGCCGCGCTCGTCGGGGGTTCGTCCCGATTCGATGAACCAACCGGAGGCCACATCGCGCCACGTCGCCATGGCGGCCTCGAAGTTGGCCTCGTGCACTTCGGGTGACACGGGCTCTGCCGAGCTCCACGCCCCCAATCCCAAACACTCTGGATTCAGACCATGCGCCGCCACCTGCTCGTGCAGCCACGCGCGGGCACTGGCCTCTGAATGGAAAGTGCGAACGGCATCTCGAGCGCTCGCCTGCGTGCGAATGGCCAACCGGCTTCGACCTTGCCTGTCGCGGTAGAACACCACCGTGCGGTAGGCACGGGGTTGCTTTTGGGCGCGGTTGAGGGGTGGCCAATGGGCACGGATTCGCACGTCTTCCATCACCGCAGCCATCCACTCGCTGCCCGCGAGCTCGTGTTTCAAACTGCGCATCTCGCGGAGCAGGATTTGGCGCTTGCGCGAGGCGGTGGTGCCTGAAAAGTGACTGCGCACGCGCTGTTGCAGCTTGATGCTCATGCCGATGTAGAGCGGCTTCCCTTGGCTGTCCAAAAACCAATACACCCCCGGTTCGTCGGGCAAGGCGTCGAATTCCGCAGCGGCCACGTGCTGGGGCATCCAGGTTTCTCGCGTGCCGCGCTTCATGGCATCCGCGATGGCGGCTTGTCCGCGTTCAGACGCGGCGATCTGGTGGAACAGCTCGACCGTCGCCTCGGCGTCGCCCATGGCACGGTGCCGGTCGACGTGCCGGATGCCCTTGGCGTCGCAAAGGGCGCCCAGTCCATACCGCGGCAGTCCCGGAAAGGCTTTTCGCGACAGGCGGACGGTGCAGAGTTTGGGCCGTTGCCAAGACCGGTCCATGGCTTCAAAGTGACCCCGGATGAAGGCGTAGTCAAACCCCACGTTGTGGGCCACAAACACGCAGTCCTTCAGGATGGCTTCGACCTCGTCTGCGACGTCGGCAAATCCAGGTGCGTCTTCCACCATCTCGTTGGAGATGCCGGTGAGGGCTTCAATCCGAGGGGGGATGTGTTCGTAGGGGTTGATCAGGGAACTCCAGCGTTCAAGTTCCTGCTGGCCATCTGTGACGACAATGCCAATCTCGGTGATGCCGCGCGATTTGGCGGACCCTCCGGTGGTTTCGATGTCGACGATGGCGTACTTCACATTGCGAAGATGGGCCGGCAGTCCGCAATGAATGTACGTGCAGGGTATGTTTGTGGCATGAAGGAGGTTTGGCTGTGGGGGGCATTGGCCCTCGTCTGGGGATGTGGCTCGCCTGAACCGGTGAAGGAGGACGTGCCTGCGCCCCAAGCGCCTGAAAAGGCGGTGGAGGTGGACGAGCGCATCCGCCGGTTGGTGGCGTCGGATTTTCCGACGTTGACCGACGACAACGCCGTGGCCTTTTTGACGGAGTGGGGGCAAACCCAAACCGAGAACCGCATCGCCCTCGACACCAAACACGGCCGCATCGTCGTCGAAGTGTTTGAGGACGTGCCTGTGCACCGCGCCAACTTCCTGTACAAGGTGTACCGCCGGTATTTTGACCCCGCGGAATTCACCCGCGTGGTGCCGGACTTTGTGGTGCAAGGCGGCAACAGCGAGGAAGAACGACCGCAGCAGTTGCGTTTTTTGATTGGCCAGCACACGCTTCCCGCCGAATTTCAGGACGACAAGATCCACGTTCGTGGCGCCTTGGCCATGTCGCGCAGCTACAGCGAGAACCCGGACAAGCGCTCGTCAGGGTACGATTTCTACATCGTCACGGGCCGAACCATCGGTCCCCAAGAACTCGGCAGGATCCAACGGGACAAAGGCCGACGCTACAGCGAGGCCCAAGCCCGCACGTACGCCACCCAAGGCGGGGCGCCTCACCTGGACGGGGAGCACACCGTGTTTGGACGCGTGGTCGAAGGCATGGACGTGGTGGACCGCTTGGCCGCCACCCCGCGGGACGGGAGCGACTGGCCGGTCGAGCGCTTGGAAGTGCGCATGAACGTCCTGAGCGAAGCGCCTGCGATCACGCTGTGAAGCGATGCTTTTTGCGAGGCTCTTTTTTGGCGAACTTTGAATGATGATGGACATCACTTGGAAGGCGTGGGCCCCTCGGGCGTGGATGGTGACGCTGTCCTGTCTCCCCCTGCTGACAGCAGCCCAAAT
>JBMZAL010000077.1:2258-6482 GCA_049611325.1 Flavobacteriales bacterium | reverse complement strand
AATTTGGGTTTCGGCAACTCCGACGGGTGCGACAGCTACTTCACCTCGGGCTTTGAGTCCAACACGGGATGCAACGTGCTTCACCCGTTTTGGTGGCAACGGCTGCGCGAAGACCCTGACTATCGCGGGTTGACGAAGTGCATGTGGGACGATTACCGGTCCGACGTGTGGAGCGACGAGAGCTTGAATGGCATCATCGACTCGTTGTCTGCGGTGTTGGCCGAGCCAAGCGTCCGTGACCACGCCCGTTGGCCGCGACTCGGCCAATACGTGTGGCCCAACGTCTTCATTGGCCAGACCTACGAGGAGGAAGTGGCCTTCTTGCGCAACTGGATTTTGGAGCGTGTGGCGTGGTTGGACGACAACATCGAAGGGACTTGCATTCCCGGTTGCACCGACGTCACGGCATGCAATTACGAACCGACGGCGCTGTTTGACGACGGCAGCTGCGAGCCGTGTGAATGCCCAGGTGATTTGGACGGCGACCTGGCCGTGGGGGTGTCAGACATTTTGGCTGCCCTGTCCGAGTTTGGCTGCATCGTCGATTGCACCGCAGACATGAACGACGACGGCCAAGTGACGGTCTCCGACTTTCTGGAAATCCTGAGCGTGTATGGCGAGACGTGCTGAGTCTCGTTACCGCCCGGAGGGAAGGAATTGAATGGAGGCCACTTCCAAGTCAAACGACTGCGCTGTGCCGTCGTATTTCATGAGTCCCATGCGAAGAACGTCTCCGAGCTCACGACTCGGCGTGACGGTTTTGAGGTCGCCCATTTGGGCTTGACTCCAAGAGAAATCCTTGGCTTTGAGGGTGACATCTTGCCATTCTTTTGAAGGGCTGAAGGATGCGTACGCATAGGGCATCCACCACCGCTCGGACGTTTCAAGGGTCAGCTTGAACGGCCCCCCGTTGCCGCGACAGCGAATGACAACCTTGTCCATCGCCCGCAGGTCCGTGTGGCTCCAAGGCGCGCGAACGGAGGCGAAACCGCCGTTGTTTTCCAAGCGGGTTTGGCCTCTCCAGGACATGGCTGTGTCGTGCAGCACGACGTCCCCTTCAGACAAGCCGCCCATCACCCCGTCATTCAGGGGGCGCCACGGGTTGGCCATGTCTGCACTGAAGCGGACGGTTTGGGTGGTTGCGGGAGAAGCAGGGGAGTTGGATTGGGCACAAGACATGCAGAAAAAGAGTGAGGCCGAAGCGGCCCACAACAACATGCCACCGGCGCGAGAGAAAAGCGTATTCACACCCAAAGAACATCTTCGGTCACGTGGGGTTCACGGCCTCGGGTCTTTGGGTGGTGCTGGGGAGCGAACTTTTGCAGTGGCCTCGTGGTTTCGTCCACATGGGACGCAAGCGCGATTTGAAGAATGTGCACGCCAAGCGCCCTCCGTCGTTCAACCCGGAAGATCCTGACGATTTGAACGAGTGGGGGGAGGAGTTCTCACGGATGACAGACCGGCGACGTCAGCACAACGAACGCCACAAACCAGGCAAGGCGACTTGATTTTTAGGAGTGGCTAAAAAAATATTTAGTCGCGCCTAAAAATGAGTGGGCACGGCCCTATTTTTGCCATCATGTTGCGGCGAATCACCATGTTGTGGGCAGTGTACGGTTGCGTGTTTGGCGCGCTGGCGCAGGCTCCGTGCAACCTACGCGTCACAGACAACGAGGTTGCCGTGCCAGGCGCCACGGTGTGGCTGGATGGCCGGCCGGTCGGCGCGACCAACGCCTCCGGGGAGTACACATGGTCGGAAGGCGCAGGGCGCATTCGGATCCAGGCGCTCGGTTACGATGGGGTGGAGGTGAACGGCAGTGCGGGTTGTGAAACGGGCGTTCAGGTCATTTCGTTGACGCCGACCACGTTCGCATTGGGTGGCGCCACGGTGGTGGGCAGCATGAGCCCCACACGGCTTAAAGAGAGTCCCATCCGCACGGCGGTGCTCTCTGGGGCCTCCCTCAATGCGGTCCACGCCCAAGACTTGGTGGAATCCCTTGACTTCACCACAGGGGTGAGAGAAACCGTGGGCTGTGGGGTGTGTGGCACCAACAGCATTCAGTTGAATGGCATGGAAGGGGTGTACACCTTGGTGTTGATCGACGGGGTGCCGTTGTTGGGCGGTTTGGCCTCCGCCTACGCGCTGGACGGGATTCCGCTCAGCATGATTCAGCAAGTCGAGGTCATCCAAGGTCCGGCCAGCGCCCGCCTTGGAAGCCAGGCGGTGGGTGGCGTCATCAACGTGGTGTTGACACCGTTGCATGCGGGCGATGCCTTTTCCCGACTGCGCTTGGACGGCCATGGGCGTGTTCAGGCCTCGGGAAGTGCAGTTTGGGGCAAAGAGGGCGCCTTGTGGCAAGCCGGATTGGATGGCATTCACTTTCAGCGTCGCGTGGACGACAACGGCGACGGATTTACGGATGCACCCAACATGGACAGGGTGGTGACCACCATCAGGCATCAGAGGCGTTCTGACCGAAGGCAGACGCGGTTGACTGCGCGGTTGTTTGGGGAAGAGCGATTTGGCGGGGACACCGCCTTTCAAGAGGTCGACCGCGGCACCACGCGCGTGTATGGAGAGCGCATTGACTTGCTAAGGTCTGAATGGACATGGGGCAGTTCGCCCTTAGAAGGACGGGGCTGGACGTTTCAGGGCGGCGGGGCATTTCACCGTCAGGAATCGACTTACGGAACCACGGTCTTCAACGCCCAGGAATGGACGGCGAACGTGGACGCCTTCCACTCGGGTTGGAGTTGGGCTGAGGGACAGCATGTGAGGGGCGGAGCGAGCCTGCTTTGGGACGTGTACGCAGATGAAACCCCGGCGTCCTCGGACATGAATGTGTGGGTGCCTGCCTTGTACGGAGAATACGCAGGCGAAGCGGGTGCCTGGTCCTGGATTCACGGGCTTCGCTTGGAGCGCCCCAGTGACCAAAACCTTGTGGTGGCCCCCCGAATCAACGTCAAGTGGGCACCTCACCCGTTGTGGGACCTCCGTTTGAACTCGGGCCGCGGGTACCGCAGGGTCCACCTCTTCACAGAGGAGCACGCCGCGCTCGATGGGTCGAGGGAGGTACTGCTCGCGGAAGGGGGATTGAACCCGGAATCAAGCTGGAACGCCAACCTGAACCTCACCCGAATCCTGGGCTCCGACCGTTGGACCGGCAGCGCGTCCCTGCAGGCCTTTGGCACGCTCTTCACCGATCGGATCTACGCCGATTACGACAGCCTGCCCAATGCAATCGTGTACCGCAACATCGAAGGACTGGGATGGAACCGAGGGGTCAGCGGGGATGTTTGGATGAACGGCAGCCAGGGATGGCAGGCGGCCTTGGGGGCGACGTGGTTGCGCTCGGAATTGTTCGAGTCCGGTTCGTTGTCGGGGGAGGGCGATCCCGTGGAATTTGCCCCGCGTTGGACGACCAATCTCAAGCTCGGTCAATCGCGGTCGACGTGGGGTTGGAACCTCACAGCCCAAACCGTCGGCCGCATGGCCGTCCCTTACTACGACGCGTCTTTCACCGATGTCAGCGAACCCTATGCGCTCATGCACGTTTCGGTGAACCGCTCCTTGGTGACGGCGGGCGGCAGCAGACACACCCTCACAGCCGGGATTCAGAACGTCACGGACGCCACCCAGCAAAATCCCTTGCTGGGCACGGAAGATCCGTTCGGAGAAGACTTCGATGCGTCCCGTGTGTACGGCCCTTTGGAAGGCCGTCGCGTGTTCTTGGAATGGACGTGGCGCCTGGAGGGGCGTTGAGTGCTCAGGCCTGACGACGCCACAGGTTGCGCCAGCGGAGTTTCAGTTTGGCCACCTTGTGCTTGCGAATGACGCCGCGTGAAATCAGCCAAAACACCACGAGCCATGCGATGCCCTTCAAAAGAAAGAACATGAATCCGGCCACGCCGAGGGTTTGAAGCCAAGTCACTGCGTCATTCATGGCTCCAAAAGTAGGGGAGGACAGACGGCTCAGGGAAGGAACACCTTGGACTTGGCGTAGGTCACAACGTGGCCTGAAACGAGCACGTGTTCTGGAAGCACTTGGCAATGCACCTCTCCGCCACGCGCTGAAATCTGTCGGGCGTGCAGCACCGTTTGGCCGAGCCGTTCAGCCCAATAGGGCGCGGAAGTGCAATGGGCCGAGCCTGTGACAGGATCCTCCAAAATCGTGGCCTGCGGCGTGAAAAAGCGAGACACAAAGTCCACCTGGTCACCGGGCG
>JBMZAL010000077.1:0-2248 GCA_049611325.1 Flavobacteriales bacterium | reverse complement strand
AATCACGCCTCCCGTGCCCAAGTTGACCCGGTCAAAGAGGTGGCGGTTCACGCTGAATTCTTCCACGTCGCGCTGGCTTCGGTAGACGAGCAGGTAGTCTCGCGCTTTGAGGACTTCCGTCGGAGGCAGGCTCAACGATTCTTCAATTTCCACGGGCAAAATGGCGGGTTCCGGCGCGCGGTTGGGCAAGGCCATTTCGTACCCAGACGGTTGCCGTGTGACGACCAAATCGCCGCTGGCCGATTCAAAGCAGACCTCTTGGGCCTCGGGTTCGAGGCAGGTCAGGACCACGTGGGCAGACGCGAGCGTGGCATGGCCGCAGAGGTCCATTTCCACGTCTGGGGTGAACCAACGAAGGTGGTAGCGTCCTGGCTTTTTCTGCACGAGGAAAGCCGTCTCCGCCACGGCGTTTTCTTGTGCCAACGCGAGCAAGATCTCATCCTCTAACCAGGCCGTGAGCGGCATGACACACGCAGGATTGCCTCCAAACACCCGTTCCGTAAATGCGTCTACGCGGTACAAATCCAGTTCCATGGTTGGAAGGTACACGCGGGGGACGTGCTATCCTTGCATCCATGAAGGCTTCTGCAATCAGGCAAGTGTTGGGACCGGCATTGGCCGCGATGACGTGGGTCGTCACGTCGTCCTTGGGTATGCCTGAAGGTCAGGTGGCCGTGCTCAGTGCCGCCGCGTGGATGCTCGTGTGGTGGGTGGGCGAGGCGGTGCCCCTTGGGGTCACTTCCGTGTTGCCATTGGTGCTTTTTCCCGCATTGGGCGTGACGGATGTTGCCAGTGCTGCCGCGCCATACGGATCCAAATTTGTGTTCCTCTTCATGGGAGGGTTCCTCATCGCGCTTGCTTTGGAGCGATGGAACCTGCATCGGCGGTTTGCACTTCGCATCCTGGTGGCGGCTGGGGGGCGGCCTCGGCGGTTGCTGGGGGGCTTCATGCTTGCCACCGCGGCCTTGAGCATGTGGATTTCGAATACGGCCACGACGCTGATGATGTTGCCGATTGCCCTTTCTGTGGTGGCCAAAATCGACCTCGACAAGCACCCACGGTTCCCGGTCGCCCTGCTTCTCGGCACGGCCTACGCCGCCAACCTCGGCGGCATCGCGACGCTGGTGGGTACGCCACCCAACGTGGCCATGGCCGGGCTGCTGGAGGAGCACGTGGACATCGCGATGCCCTTTTTAGAATGGACGGTCATGGCGCTGCCCTTCTCAGCCATCATGCTTGTACTGGTGTACCTGTTGCTGACCCGGGTCCTATGTCGAGTGTCTTCCGAGCCGCTGAAATCCGGTGTGTCAGGGTTGAAGGAGGAACTCCAGGCACTGGGGCCATGGGGCGTTTCGGAGAAGCGCGTGGCGTGGGTGTTTGGGGGGACGGCTGTCATGTGGGTGGCTCGGCGCTGGCTCGTCGAGGGCTTTGGATGGCCCTTGAATGACACGTCCATTGCGATGGCAGCGGGAGTGCTGTTGTTTGTGATTCCCTCGGGTGAGGCTTCACGTACGCCCCTGCTTTCTTGGGAAGACACGCGTCGGATGCCCTGGGACATTCTGCTCCTCTTTGGGGGGGGATTGACGTTGGCAGGGCAGTTGGCCGAAGCAGGGGTGCTGTCGGCTGTGGCGGATGCGCTGGCTTCCATGCCGTCCCTGTCGCCGGTGTGGTTGATTGCGGGCTTTGTGTTGATGTCGCTGTTCCTCACCGAGGTGATGAGCAACCTCGCACTCACGGTGGTCATGGTGCCGGTGGTGGCAAAAGTGGCGCTTGCGTGGGGCATGGATCCCTTGTTGCTCGTGGTGCCCGTGACCATGGCGAGCAGTTGCGCGTTCATGTTGCCCATGGCCACGCCTCCGAATGCCATTGTCTTTGGCAGTGGTCAGCTTCGCATGGCCACCATGGTTCAAGTGGGGGTGGTGCTCAATCTGGTGGCGGCTGGGCTTGCATGGTTGTGGGCGATGACGGTGTTGCCGTGGTGGGTGCAACTTCTTTGAAAGAGGCAGGGTTCAGATGTTGTACCTTACCTATCCAATTCAAGAAAACATGAAAAAACTTGCTCTCCTCACCACGTTTGGTCTGGCCACCCTCGCGGCCTTCGCTCAGTTCGGCACCGCGCCAGACTTCAACGTGACCGACCTCGACGGCAACACGCATCAGTTGTACGCAGACATTTTGGACCAGGGCTTGATCGCCGTGGTGGACGTGTCTGCCACGTGGTGTCCTCCGTGCTGGAGCCTCCACAATT
>JBMZAL010000076.1:2705-6581 GCA_049611325.1 Flavobacteriales bacterium | reverse complement strand
AGGAGCACCTGCGCAAGTTCAATCCACGGATCTCGTTCCCACCACCTCATTCGTCACGCAATGCTTCTACAGGTCGGATGGCCACTGCCCGCAACGCAGGCCCGAGGCCACTGGCGAGTCCCACGAGCACCAGCACGCCCAGGGCAAAGAGGGCAATGCGGTGATCCACCTGAGGGTTTTGGAAATATTCATGGTCCGCGAAGGGAGCCACCACAGACAGCAAACCAACCGCCAACATCAATCCCAAACTGCCACTGACGAGCATGAGTACGGTGGATTCCATGACCACGAGGCTGACAATGCTGCCGTTGGTCGCCCCAAGCGCCTTGCGCACCCCAATTTCTTTGGTGCGCTCTTTGACGCCAATGGCAAGGATGTTTGCCACCCCCACAGCGCCCGCAAGCAGCGTCATCAGTCCAATGCCCCAAATGAACAGGCGGATGCCTTCAAAGATGGAGGCATACATGGCGTATTCCTCGTTGTTGTTGTCCACCCGAACCCCCCGGCTGTCCTCAGGATGAACCGCTTTGACGTCTTTCAACCACGAAAGCATGCGGCCGCTTTGGGCAATGGTGGCTTCCGTTTTCATGTCTCCAGTGCTGTAGAAGATTTGGTCCACCCATCCTTCTGTGCGGTACAATTGCTGTGCCGTGGAAAATGGGATGTAGGCCACCCGGTTTTCCCAGCGTGAGCCTGGATCTTCAAACGTGCCCACCACCTGAAACAACACCGCATTGATGCGGATGAACGCCCCAATGGGATCGGTTTTCCCAAAGAGGTCTCGCACGATGTTGGGGCCGACGACAGCGACCTTCCTCGCATCGAGAACATCCCGTTCATTGATGTACCGCCCAGAGAGCAAGACCGAACGCTCGAGCTCAATGTGGGCAGGGTCCACACCTCGGACACCAAAACTGCCCCCTTTGTTCTCCCCCTCTGGATTCTCCCACACGATTTCTGCACCCCACAAGCGAATGCGCCGGGAAAAGGCAGGGATCGTATCGGCTTGGCTTGCGATGCCGGGCAAGTCCGCATTGGTCAGACGGACAGGACGGTTGCTTTGGTTGCCGCGGTAGGCGATTTGGGTTCGCCCCCCTTCCACCGAGATGCTGTTGACCGCATCGTCGGCAAACTGACCTTCCACGCCGTGTTGCAGGCCGTATCCAAGACCTTGCATGACCACGAGGATGAAGATGCCAAGGGCCACGCTGACGCCCGTGAGGGTGGTGCGCAAGGGGTGGGCCAGCACATTGTGGGCCACTTCCAACCACGCGTCGCGGTCAAACATGGCCCTGGGATTCAACCAAGCCGTCACGAAGGCGAATGGTGCGTCCGCATGCTGCAGCAATCTCCGCCTCATGCGTCACCACCACCATGGTCATGCCTTCGGCATTGAGCTCCTTCAACAAGGCCATGACATCCTCAGATGTGGCGCTGTCCAACGCCCCTGTTGGCTCGTCCGCCAGAATCACCCGCGGGGATGCGGCCAACGCGCGTGCGATGGCGACCCGTTGTTTTTGGCCTCCGCTCATCTGGGAGGGCAAGTGGTCAGCCCATTCAAGAAGTCCCACCCGTTCCAACAAGGCATGCGACCGACGTGTGCGCTCCTTCCTCGGGACCTTCTGGTAATACAAGGGAAGCGCCACATTCTCCGCCGCCGATTTGAAGGGAATCAAATTGAAACTCTGAAAGACGAACCCCAACATCTCGCGACGCAATTCGGCGGCTCGGCGCTCCGAGAGACCGGCCATGTCTTTCCCGTCCAAACGGTACTGTCCTCCGTCGTACGCATCGAGCAAGCCGAGGATGTTGAGGAGGGTCGATTTGCCGGAACCAGACGACCCCATGATGGCCACGAGCTCTCCAGCCGAAACCTGCATGTCCACCCCCTTCAACACCTGCAGCGATTGGCTGCCTGTGGTGTAGGATTTGGTGATGCTCTGGAGCTCAATCATGCGCGCGAAGATACAGGTGGTCCTATCCCTAACCTCGGACCACTTGGACTTGTTGCCCCGGCCGACAACTGTTTTTGGCACGCTCCATGGATTAGGGGCGTGCAAGCGGGAGACCTCGAGAAACGCAAAATGCGCGGCGTCATTGAATCTCCCCGCGAATGGATGGTGCTTGCCGATTGACATACGCTCTGGACCATCCGCGGCGCATGACATCTTCAAGTTCATGCGGCGCAGTATGTTTACGTCATGCCCGTTTTGCCCCCCGCCTCCGACGCCCTGAAACGCGCGTTTGACCCCGCCCGATTTGCCGAGGCCGCTGCCGAAGCTTCAGAAGCCCTGGCCGGCCACTTGGAGCGCGCCCAGCAACGGCAAGCGCCTTCCTCCTGTCCCGCACCGTCTCCGGAACAGGAACGTGCGCATTGGCAAAACGAGACGTCTTGGACAACGGGGCGCAAAGGGATGCACGACCAGGTCATCGCGCGCTCCAACCACCTGCACGACCCCCGTTACATGGGACACCAGGTGGCTGCCGTTCTTCCAGAAGCGGCCACCACCGGCATGGTGACGGACATGCTGAACAACGGACAGGCGATTTATGAGATGGGTCCCAGCAACGCCGCCCAAGAGGACCTGCTGATGTCCCAAATCGGGGAGCAATTGGGGCTCCCTCCGGGGTGTGGTGGCGTGTTGTGTCACGGGGGAACCTTGGGCAACATGGTGGCGCTGATGGCAGCGCAACGCAAAGTGGCCCGAGACATGGGTTTGGACTCTTGGCAGGACGGCGTCCGTGCATTTCCGCAGCCTTTGGTCGTCCTGGTTTCAGCTCGGGCGCATTACTGCATTGACCGCGCGATGCGCACCATGGGTTGGGGTGCCGATGGCACTGTGCTTGTCCAAACCAACGAGAAGCACCAAATGCGTGTGGACGACCTACAGGCCCAAATCAAGCACGTGCACGACGAGGGAAAACGCGTCCTTGCGGTGGTGGGCAGCTCCTGCACCACCAGCGCTGGAGCCTACGACCCCCTCGAGGACCTTGCCGCAGCGTGCAGGCAACACGGCATTTGGTTTCACGTGGACGGGGCCCACGGGGCCTCCGCGGCCTTCAGCGACGCCCATCGCCACCTCATCAAGGGCATCGAACACGCGGACACTGTGGTGCTCGACTTCCACAAAACCTGCGGCATCCCCGCCCTTTGCACCGGCGTCTTCTACGCACGTCATGCAGAGAGCTTTTTGCCCTTCTCCCAACACGCCGAATATCTCTGGGACGACGCCAACGACCTCGATTGGTGGGACACCGGCAAACGCACCTTTGAATGCACAAAGCGGATGTTGAGCACGCGCTTGGCTGCCATCAAGGCCGAGTTTGGCTGGGACATTTGGGGGGAACTCGTGGACCGAATGTGGGCCTTGGCGCAAGCGCTCGCCACCTTGATCGAGCGCCGCAACGGCTGGGAATTGGCAATGGTGCCGCAAGCCAACATCGTGTGCTTCCGTCCCAACCAAAGTCGCCAATTCAGCATTGAAGCGTGGAACGATGTTGTGAAGTCGCTGCGTAAACGTCACTTGACCGAAGGGTCCGGCTACGTGGTCCAAACCGAGTTTGATGGCAAAATCTGGCTCCGCTGCACCCTGATGAATCCGTTGACCGAAGAAGCCGATCTCTCGCAGATGCTGGATGAATTTGAGTCCCTCCTGCCCTCCGTGCTGAAAAACATGGCCGCCAAAAAACGAGGCGGAGGAGAGGATGGAGATGGAGGAGGATGCTGACGGCAAGTGAAGAATAAAATTAATACCTGTTGGTTGCCCATCCCTGCTGTGGGATGAACGACCTTTGCGCCCGCAAACCCCCACCTCATGAGCGGAATCCGCAACGTGGCCATCATCGCCCACGTCGACCACGGCAAAACGACCCTCG
>JBMZAL010000076.1:0-2695 GCA_049611325.1 Flavobacteriales bacterium | reverse complement strand
GACAACAACGACCTCGAGCGAGAGCGCGGCATCACCATTTTGGCGAAAAACGTCAGTGCCACTTGGAAAGACGTCAAGATCAACCTCATTGATACCCCAGGTCACGCCGACTTCGGCGGAGAAGTTGAGCGGGTTCTCAAGATGGCCGACGCCGTGCTGTTGGTGGTGGACGCCTTTGAAGGACCGATGCCACAAACGCGATTCGTCTTGGGCAAAGCGATTGAGTTGGGGCTGAAGCCCATCGTCGTCATCAACAAGGTGGACAAAGAAAATTGCACCCCAGATTTGGTTCAGGATCAGGTGTTTGACCTGATGTTCAACCTCGACGCCACCGAAGAGCAACTGGACTTCCCCACCGTTTACGGCTCAGCCAAGAACGGATGGATGGCCGAGGATTGGCAGCAGCCCACCACCGATGTCACCTACCTCTTGGACGTCATCTTGGATCAGGTGCCTGAGGCGCCCTACGTGGAAGGCACACCTCAGCTTCAAATCACGTCGCTCGACTACAGCAAGTACACGGGTCGAATCGCCATCGGCCGTCTCTACCGCGGCGATTTGCACGCCAACAAGGACTACACCCTATGCACTGCGGAGGGCAACAAAAAAGTCAGGGCGAAAGAACTGTACGTTTTCTCTGGCTTGGGCAAGGAGAAGGTCGACCACGTCCGGAGTGGCGACCTCTGTGCGATCACGGGGATGGATGGTTTCGAGATTGGGGACACCGTCGCCGATTTGGAAACCCCTGAAGCCATGGAGCGCATCGCAGTCGATGAGCCCACGATGAGCCTCCTGTTCACGATCAACACCTCCCCCTTCTTGGGCAAGGATGGAGACTTCCTGACGAGCCGCCACATTCGCGAGCGCCTCGACGCAGAGCTCCAGAAGAACCTGGCCCTGCGCGTGGAATCCACAGACAGCGAGGACAAGTGGAACGTCTACGGCCGCGGCATCCTCCACTTGAGCGTGCTCATCGAGACCATGCGTCGCGAAGGCTACGAACTCCAAATCGGCAAACCTCAAGTGCTCTTCAAAGAAGTGGACGGCGCCACCCATGAGCCCTTTGAACACCTCGTGATCGACGTGCCCGAAGCCACTGCCGGCAAGGCCACAGAGCTTGTCATGATGCGCAAGGGCATGTTGCAGGTGATGGAAGCCAAAGGGGACCTCCAACATTTGGAGTTCCGCATCCCTTCACGTGGGCTCATTGGCCTGCGCAACCAAGTGCTGACCGCCACAGCCGGGGAAGCGGTCATGACGCACCGCTTCGACGGCTACGAACCCTATGCCGGAGACCTCGCCACACGCAGCAGTGGCTCATTGGTGAGCATGGAAACCGGCCAGGCACGAGCCTACGAAATCGACCGTCTTCAAGACCGCGGCACGTTCTTCATCGATCCCGGAGAAGACATCTACGCTGGCCAAGTGGTGGGCGAATCTGCGCGCGACATCGACATGGAGCTCAACCTCATCAAAGGCAAGAAGCTCACCAACATGCGCGCATCCGGTGCCGACAAGGGGCTTCGAATCGCCCCTGCCAAAAAGCTCTCACTTGAGGAGCTCATGGAGTTCATCAACGACGATGAATACTTGGAAGCCACGCCCAAAAACTTGCGCGTTCGAAAGATTCCCAAGCCCAAGTCTCCTTTCGGCTGATTGTGAAGAACTCTGTGGGCATCCTGTGCCCCTCGGTAGATGTAGCCACTGAAAGAGCCCCGTACCTTGGCTGAATGCAAATTCCTGTCATTCGCTACAGCCGCGACAAATCCGACTTCACCAAGACGCTTCGCGCCCGGGTGGACGCCTACTTCAAGGAACACAACCTGAGCCGCAAAGGCGACTGGCGTCTGCACCTGAAGACCGGTTTGATGATTGCACTCTACTTCGTCCCATGGGCTTTGATCACGTGGGGCTTGGCAGGAAGCGGATGGATGTTCTGGGTGGCTGAAATCGCGATGGGAATGGGCTTGGCGGGCATTGGCATGAATGTCATGCACGATGCCAACCACGACGCTTACAGCAACAAAAAGTGGGTCAACCTTTGGGTCGGTCGCATCCTTGATTTGGTGGGTGGCAACGCCGCCATTTGGAAAATCCAGCACAATGTCCTCCACCACACCTTCACCAATCTTGACGGGCTGGATGAGGACATCGACATGCACCCCATCATGCGTTTCAGCCCGCTGAAGCCGCGCTACTGGTGGCACCGTTTCCAACACATCTACTCCTGGTTTTTCTACTCTTTGATGACGGTGTTTTGGATGATTGCCAAAGACTGGCTCCAAGTGCGACGCTACCACAAAAAGGACCTCATTCGTCCCTCAGGCAGCTCTGTGGCCAAGCTTTCGACCTCTCTGGCGATCACCAAAACTTTGTACTTCTCGTACATCTGGGTTCTGCCCATGGTCCTCAGCGGCGTGCACTGGTTGCAAATCCTTGGTGGATGGGTGGTGATGCAACTCGTGGCCGGATTCATCTTGGCGGTCATTTTCCAGCCTGCGCACGTCATGGAGGACCACGACTACGTCCCTGCTGAAAAAGGCGCTGTGTTGAACGTCGACCCCTTGACCCACCAATTGCGCACCACGTCCAATTTTGGCACCGGAAGTGCTGTGCTGACGTGGTTGTGTGGAAGCTTGAACCACCAAATCGAGCACCACTTGTTCCCGCAAATCAGCCACATTCACCTGCGGAA
>JBMZAL010000075.1:0-6605 GCA_049611325.1 Flavobacteriales bacterium | reverse complement strand
AGAATTGGCGCTGGACCGGGTCGACATCGCCAGCAACGTTCGCAGTCTGGAAGCCCGGTTGGTCACGGCCGAGGCCGATTTTGAGGCCCTCAAGCGCGAATCGCAAACCGTCCAGCACGCCCTTGAACTCGTGGTGTCGGGAAAAGGACGTGGCGAGGCTCGCCTCGAAGTGGCGACAGCGAGTGCGGGCTGGGTCAGCTCTTACGATGTGTCGTGGGACGAGGACGAGGCACAATTGCAAATCTCTCGGTTTGCCCGGGTGGTCCAAACCACGGGACAGCCTTGGAAGGACGTCACCTTGGAGTTGCGCACGGGTCAACCGCTGCGCGGCGCCGTGCGGCGCCAAGCCAAAGCGCAGTTGCAGACCCGGGCAGAGGTGTCCTACGACGGCTACTGTGCCAACGTGCAGTGGGTCAACAGCGGGCTTTCGGATGCGCGTGCGCGCCAAGACGTGCTGTCCGGCCAGGGTGCATTGGCTTCCAACTGGCGCATGGCCGTGGGGGACAAGGTTGACGTGGCTGGGACAGGCGAAGCGGCGAGGGTCTTTCTTGACGCCCACAAGGTGGACGCCACCTCGCGTTGGGAGGCCCGTCCTGCCACATCTGAAAAAGCCATCCGCGCCTGCGACACCCGCGCTTGGATGGGCTTGAAGATGTTGTCTGGCGAAGGCCGCATGTTCCAAGGCAACGCCATGGTGGGCGTGCTTCCCCTGAACATGCCTTCCTGGGGCGATTCCTTGCACGTGGAGTTGGGATTCGACGACGGCGTGCGTGCCACAACGACCTTGTTGCAAGACGAGAGTGGCACGCGACGGATGTCGGGAAAGCGCGTGATTGAGCAAGTTCGATCGGTGGCGGTGCACAACGCTGGAACGGAAAACAAAAGCGTCCGCGTGGTGGAAGACCTGCCCATGGCCCCAGGCTGGGAAATGGAAGTGGAGGCGACAGGCGGCGGCGTGTGGGATGCCGAGACTGGGGAAGTGACGTGGTTGGATGCAGCTGTTCCCGCGAACGGCGTGTGGGAGGCCAAGGTGAGTGTCCGCATTGTGGTCCCCAAGCGGGCAGGGCACGTGGTGGGGCTTTAAGCCCCGTGGCCGGATTCCTTCGTGAAGGCCTCGAGCATCTGCTGGGCCAAACGGCGTGCCGCGCCCGGTCCACCCAATTGGGATTGCAGTTCTGAAAATCCGCGTGGTTGTGCCTCCAAGGACTGCGAGGTGTGCGAGAGCAAATTGGAGGACGTGAGGTCGTGTTGAATGAGTTCAGGCACCAAGGCGCGATTGAGCAGGAGGTTGGGCAGTCCGATGAATTCCACCTTCGCCAGCCATTTGGCCAAACGGTAGGTGACCCAACTCGTCTTGTACACCAGCACGTGAGGGGTGTTCAGCAACGCAGCTTCCAACGTGGCCGTGCCGCTCGCCACCCAAGCCCGCTTGGCTTGGGCCAAAATGCGGTGTGTCTCCCCAAAGGCCACCCGAATGCCCTTCTCACGGGCCAAGGCGTAATCCGCTTCGGTGCGCCCAGGAGCTCCGGCCACCACAACCTCGTTCATGGACCACAGGCCTTGCATGGCGCCTTCAAGCGCGGCATCGATCAGGATGGGGAGGTGGTGCTTCAGTTCTTGCATTCGTGAACCCGGCAGCAATGCCAAGCCGATGGGCTTGGCGTCTTCATGCGTTTGCGGGACCAAATCGAGAAGGGGGTGTCCCACGTTCCAAACGTTGACGTCCTCCGCCTCAAGGTTGGCCGCTTCAAAAGGCAAGATGGGGGCCACGGCGTCAAAATCTTCACGCAACTGGGCCACACGCCCGGCTTTCCAAGCCCAAACTTGAGGGGCCACCCACTGCACGCGCAAGGCGGAATGTCGACGTTGCCGCAAGGCCTTGGCGAGCCTCATGTTGAAGCCAGGGAAATCAATGGTCAGGACCAGGTCGGGGTCTTCCCGCACCACGTCCGCCTCCGCCCGTTTGAGGTTCTGGAGGATGGTGGGGAGGTTTTGGGCCACCTCGAGAAAGCCCATGAAATTGATGGATGCACAGTGCGTCAAGAGGCGCATGCCCTCGGCGTGCATCTCGTCGCCACCCCAGCCCACGAGGTCAAGTTCCAGCCCTTGAGCTTTGCAGATCTCTTGGAGTTCCCGGATCAAGAGCGCCCCATAGGCGTCTCCGGAGGCCTCTCCAGCCACCAAAAAGACCTTGAGGCGTCCTGCCTGACGCAAGGCGCGAGGGGTCACCATGACGTTCCCGCGGTCGCTTGGAGGTAGACGATGAAGGGCACGGTGATCAAAATCACCGCGAGGAGCCCTTGGGCCACACGCTCCCACCCCAAGCGGTTGGCGCCCCAGAACAAGACCACATTAAACAGCGTGCTCGCGGTCAAGATGCTGTCGCGGTAGAGCAAGCTGCTCAACACCACTTCATTGTAGAAGTAGGAAAAGGACGAGCCGTTCGCCCAGCCCCACCAAAATCCCAGCAGGACCCCACCGCACAGTGTTCCGAAGACTCCGGCGAGGAGCCCGACCCAGAAACGGTCTGCGGCGTGTCGTTCAGTCTTCAAGACGCCATTCCCATTCGTTCAACTCGGTCATGGCGTGGTGGGCGGTCAAATCGTATTGGACCGGCACGACGCTGACGTATCCGTTTTTGAGGGCCCACTCGTCGGTGTCTTCGCCCTTGTCGACGTCGGTGAAGTTGCCGGTCATCCAGTAGTAGGTTCGACCGCCTGGTGCTTGTCTCTCCTCAAAGGAGTCGGCCCAGTGTCCGGCACCTTGACGACACACCTTCATGCCGTTCAAGTCTTCTGGCGCCACTTTGGGAATGTTCACGTTCAAGCACGTTCCCTTGGGGGTGCCGTGCGCCAAGACCTGTTGGGTCACGGTTCGGGCGACATTGCGGGAGGCTCGGAAGTCCGCATCCTCGGCGAAATCACACAGGGAGAATCCCACGGAAGGGATGCCTTCCAAGGCACCTTCCACGGCCGCCGACATGGTGCCGGAGTAGATCACGTTGATGGAGGCGTTGGAGCCGTGGTTGATGCCACTCACAAGCACATCTGGCTTGCGCTTGAGGATCTTGTAAATGGCAAGCTTCACGCAGTCCACGGGCGTCCCACTGGTTTTGTAGGCTTCCACGCCGTCCATCCCAAAGTCGTGTGGCGACATGCGCAAGATGTTGCTGATCGTGATGGCGTGGCCCATTCCACTTTGGTGGCTGTCGGGCGCGACAACCACAATGTCCCCGAGGTCGGCAATGCTCTCCACGAGGTTGCGGATGCCGGGGGCGGTGATGCCGTCGTCATTGGTGACGAGGATCAGTGGGCGTGTCGTCTCTTGACTCATGCGTGGGCTTTCGGTGTGCGGTTCAACACCTCGAGGAAGTAACCCCAAAACTTTTGGACCGAACTCACTTGGACGCATTCGTCAGGGCTGTGCGCGCCTCGGATGTTGGGGCCAAACGACACCATGTCCATGTCGGGGTAGTTGGTGCCGAGGATGCCGCATTCCAAGCCGGCGTGGCAGGCAAGCACCCGTGGCGCCTCATTGTAGCGCTCTTTGTACAAGTCGCGGCACATTGCCACGGCCTCGCTGGCAGGGTTGGGGGTCCAGCCAGGGTAGGCACCACTGCGCTCAGTCTGGAGTCCTGCAAGGGCAAACGCCGCTTCGATGCTCCGGGCGTGATCGTCCTTTTCCGAGTCGACGCTGCTGCGGTTCAAGCACTGAATTTCCACGGCGCCGTCGGCCACCGCCACGCGGGCGAGGTTGTTGGAGGTTTGGACCAACCCCTCGATGTCCGGGCTCATGCGGTGGATGCCCACCGGGCACGTTTGGATGGCCAGCAAAAGGGCGTATTGGTCGTCTTCTCCCAGCACAAACCCAGGCAAATCTGCCGCACTCCATTCGAGCACCAACTCGGGGTCGGTGGTCGTGTACTCCGCTTGAAGCGTCGCGCCGGATGCGGTCAAGGCGGCGACGAGGGCATCGCGGTCAGATTCGGCAAACACCACGGTCGTGCGCGATTCCCGTGGAATGGCATTGCGCAAGCCGCCGCCGTGAATCTCAGCCACGCGCAAGTCGACGTGGTCGAGGGCTTCGAGCAACACGCGGTTCATCAATTTGTTGGCGTTGGCCAGTCCTTTGTGGATGTCCATGCCGCTGTGGCCGCCGGATGCGCCGCGAAGCACGACGGTCAAGGCGGCGTTGCCCTCCTTGACGGTTTCTTCGGGGGTGTAGGTGCCGCGTGATGTCAAGTCGACGCCTCCCGCACAGCCGATGCTGATTTCGTCGTCGTCCTCGGTGTCGAGGTTGAGAAGAATGTCTCCCGAGAGAAAGCCGCCTTGCAATCCGAGGGCGCCGGTCATGCCCGTTTCTTCATCGATGGTGAAAAGGGCTTCAAGCGCCGGGTGGGCGACATCTGAACTTTCCAACACGGCCAAAATGCTGGCCACACCAATGCCGTTGTCGGCGCCGAGCGTGGTGCCGTCGGCACGGACCCAATCGCCGTCGACCACCATGCGGATGCCCTCGGTCATGAAGTCGAAATCGGTGGCCTCATTTTTCTGACAAACCATGTCCACATGGCTTTGGAGAACGACCATCTTTCGATCCTCCATTCCGGGAGTTGCATCCTTTTTAATCAGTACGTTGCCCACTTCATCTTGAAGTGATTGTAGACCCTTTTCAGAAGCCCACTGGTGCAGCCATTCGACCACGCGACCCTCGTGCTTGGAGGGGCGGGGAATGGCGTTCAAATCGGCGAACCTGTTCCACAGATTTTGGGGTTCGAGCTGGCGTACGGGGTGGTCGGCGTGATCCTTCATGCCCCGAAGGTAGTGCGCCTTTGGTGTGTGAATGGCCCTGAAAGTGTGGAAAAGTTGAGTTGTGATTTGGCCCCAAACCCGCGCCACGTCTCTAATTTCGAGGACAATATGGCAGAGCAAGTCACGTACACGGAAGACAACATTCGGAGCCTTGATTGGAAGGAGCACATCCGCATGCGCCCGGGGATGTACATCGGCAAGTTGGGCGATGGCAAGGACGCCGACGACGGCATCTACGTCCTGTTGAAGGAAGTCATCGACAACAGCATTGACGAGTACACCATGGGCCATGGCCGCACGGTGGAGGTTGTCATCAAGGATGACGAAGTGCGCGTTCGGGACTACGGCCGGGGCATTCCTTTGGGAAAGGTGGTCGATTGCGTGTCGAAGATCAACACGGGCGGCAAGTACGACAGCCGAGCCTTCAAGAAGTCGGTGGGACTCAATGGGGTCGGCACCAAGGCGGTGAATGCGTTGAGCACCGAGTTCATTGTGGAGAGTGTGCGAGAGGGCCAAATCAAGCGCGCGGGCTTCGAACTCGGCGAACTCATCGACGACGCCAAGGTGGAAACCACCACCAAGCGCAACGGCACGCGCATTCGGTTCAAGCCTGACCCCGAGATTTTCAAGGCCTACCGCTTCCTCACGGAACACGTAGAGAAGCTGCTCTGGAACTACGCCTACCTCAACACGGGGCTGACCTTGTACCTCAACGGGGAAAAATTCCGCAGCGAGAATGGCCTTAAGGATCTGCTCGAGGACCGTTTGGACAGCAAGCTGCGCTACCCCATTGTGCACCTGTCTGGAGAGGACATCGAAGTGGCCCTCACCCACACCGACGCATACGGCGAGGACTATCAGAGCTTCGTCAACGGCCAGTTCACGCCCCAAGGTGGAACGCACCAAGCGGCCTTCCGCGAAGCGTACATCAAGGTGGTTCGCGACTTTTTCGGCAAGGACTACGACGCCCAGGACATTCGCGGCGGCATTTCTGCGGCCGTGGCGGTGAAGGTGGAGGAGCCCGTGTTCGAGTCCCAAACCAAGACCAAGCTCGGCTCTCAAGACGTGGGGCCGGGGCGTCCGTCGCTCAAAAGCTTTGTCTTTGAGTTCCTCAAGCGCGAGCTCGACAACTTCTTGCACCGCAACCCCGAAACGGCGCAAGCACTTCAAGCGCGCATCATTCAGAGTGAGAAGGAGCGCAAGGATTTGGCCGGCATCAAAAAGCTCGCCCGCGAACGCGCGAAGAAGGCGTCGCTGCACAACCGCAAGCTCCGCGATTGCCGCTTGCACTTGACCGACGTCAAGAAAGACCGCAACGAGGAGACCACGCTGTTCATCACGGAGGGCGATTCGGCATCAGGATCCATCACCAAGGCGCGCGACGTCGCCACCCAGGCGGTCTTCAGCTTGAAAGGGAAGCCCCTGAACAGTTTTGGGCTCACGAAAAAAGTGGTGTACGAAAACGAGGAATTCAACCTGTTGCAGGCTGCCCTCAACATCGAAGACGGCCTCGATACGTTGAGGTACAACAAAGTGGTCATCGCCACCGACGCCGACGTGGATGGCATGCACATTCGGTTGCTGCTCATCACGTTCTTCCTGCAGTTCTTCCCGGACCTCGTGAAGCGTGGTCACCTGTACGTGCTGCAGACCCCGCTGTTCCGCGTCCGCAACAAGAAAAAGACCTTTTACTGCTACAACGACGTAGAAAAGCAGGCGGCGTTGAACGAGTTGGGCGCCCGCGCGGAGATCACCCGATTCAAGGGGCTGGGGGAAATCAGTCCTGACGAATTC
>JBMZAL010000074.1:0-6678 GCA_049611325.1 Flavobacteriales bacterium | reverse complement strand
TAGCCCCTGGCAATCACGGAAATCATCAAGCCGAATTCGCGACCCTCGCGCGGCCTCCTCGGGCGGTCTCGGGAAAGGTTCAAAGTGTCACCCCTCCTTCGCTTCGCTCACTCGGCATCCTTGAGACAACGCACAGAAAACCCGTTCTCTGGAGGGTTAAAGCTCCGGTAGATGTCTGGATTGTTCTGGTTCAAGCTCCGGTAATAGCGAACGCCGAAAAAGGGAGTCGAAGTCCACCACATGGCGAAGGAGCCGGCACCGCCGAAGAGGCCATTGGCCCAGCTGCGGTTGCCGCCCGGAAGGGCCGAAAACCCAAAGTCGTCCGTGCCATTGCCGTTATTATGCCAGCCTGTTGTCGATTTCAACGCCGTGCCCTCTGTCCCATCAAATCCTTGGGATGTGATGTAGTCCTCCAATTCCGTCCATTCTCCATCCGTCGGCACGTGCCAGCCCTCGGGACAGAGGGAGCGGCTGTCGTTGACGGCGTGCCAATTGTACAGCCGGCCGTATTCGGCCAGGGCCATATCCGGGTCACAGGCGTCGAAGTCGGGCGCGTCTTCGGAGCATCCGTCCTCTTGGCCGTAAATGGTGGTCGCACCGGTCGAGGTCGATCCCCATTGGCTGTCGTTCAGGTTGGCGGGAATGGCATCACCATTGGCGTAATGCTCCGTGCGCAGGTTCTCGGCAAACCAGCATTGAGAACCAATCAACACCGTCTGGTAAGCGTAATTGTCGAAGTCTACAGGGTCTATACAGGTGAGCTCCAACGAATCGGGACAATCCACCGCGCCCCACTCCGAACACATCATGAAAACGCCGAGCAGTGAAACCAGATCCGAAGTCGTCACACACCCATCTCCATTGGCGTCGGGGTTCCACGTTGCGGACTCTTGTCCTGACACATTCCCTGGGGGGAACATTCCAAGCATCAGGAAAACGACTGCAAGGATGAAAGGATGGCGCACTTCGCGCATGGCGAGATTCCGGGTCGCGAAATTCTCAACGCTGCCCGACGCGCCATTCTGATGGCAAAACAGCCCAGGCGGAAACAGCAGGCAATGGAGATCAATCCGTCGCATGACAAGCAATTTGGTTGTAGGAAAGATACTACAAAATCCAATTGCACATTCGACGACTTTGCGCCCGTCACCAGCCGAGGTTGCCCTCGCTGAAGTCCTCCTTGATCGCATCCAGGCACGCCGAGTAGCCCCTGGCGATCACCGAAATCATGAAACCGAATGCGCGACCCTCGCCCGCCTTCCTCGGGCAGTCCCGGGAAAGGTTCAAAGGGTCAACACTCATTCACTCCGATCACTCGGCATCCCGAAGGCAACGAACCGAAAAGCCGCTTCGCAGATTGCCGGCGCCTCGGTAGACGCTTGAGAGGTCGGAATAGAGGTTTCGGTACCAAGCGGTGAAACCATCCGGCGAGGAACTCCAACTGTAGCTGTAGAACCCTGCAGTGTCGAAGAAACCGTTTGAGCTGCGGTAACCGACAGGCATGTCTGAAAAACCGCTCGAGTTCGTCCCGTTGCCCCCGTTGTACCATCCGTAGGTGGTTTTCAATTGTGTGGCTTGGTCAGTGCCGCGCCACCCTGTGCTGTTTGCTTGCGCTTCCGTCATGCCCAGTTCCAACTCCAACTGCTGCCACTCTCCATCAGTCGGAACATGCCAACCGTCAGGACACAGGCCCCGTGCATCGTCCACGGCGTACCAGTTGTACAGCCGGCCATACGCCTCCAACGACTGTGCCTCATCACATGCGTCGATGTCAGGACTGTAGTTGTTGCAGGTACTGCTGCCCTCGCCATAGACGGCGGTGGCACCCGAAGTCGTGGACGTCCATTCTCCGTCGGTCAGACCCGCAGGAATCAGTTCGCCATTGGCGTACACTGTCGTCCGAAGGTTCTCCGCGAACCAACATTGAGATCCAATCAACACCGTCTGGTAAGCGTAGTTGTCGAAATCCAATGGGTCTGAACAGGTGAACTCCAGCGAATCAGGACAATCCACCGAACCCCAATCTGAGCACAGCCCGAAAACGCTGAGCAGTGAAACCAGATCCGAAGTCGTCACACACCCATCCCCGTTGGCGTCCGGGTTCCACGGTGGGGACTCTTGTCCTCTCACATCCCGGGGCCAAAACAAACCCAGCCCCAAACCAACCAAAGCAAGAAGGATTGTCAATCGCATGAATTCAATGTCGGCCAAATCAGAGGCGCAGGCAAATGCCTTTTTGGGCGAGTCGCTGGCGGTGTGGCCTGGCCATGCTGCTCCACCGCCCTTTGCTGCCCGCCAAGCCTTTCACTGCAGCTCTTCCTTCCACAGCTTCTGGATCCAGCAGCTGGCTGGATCGCCAGTTGGATGGAGTACCCCGAGTCCGGCCCATTGAAGTTTGAAGGATCAACCCTCGTTCGCTCCGCTCACTCGGCATCCCGGACGCAACGAACGGAAAATCCCCCACGTCGATTGAAGTTGCTGTTGCGGTATACCGTCGCGTTGCTGGTGTACAGGTTTCGGAACCAGGCAAAGGTGCCTTGAGGCGATGAGCTCCACCAGTAACCGTAGCTTCCCGCGACAAAGAAGGAGCCATTGCTCCCACGGATGCCGCCAGGGAGACCCGACATGCCACTGGTGTTCACCCCATTGCCCCCATTGTACCAACCGAAGTCCGTTTTCAATTGGCTGCCTTGGTCCGTGCCTCTCCAGCCCGTATTGTTCGCCTCGACATCACCCATACCCAGGTTCATTTCCAACGACATCCACTCTTCGTCCGTCGGCACGTGCCAGCCGCTTGGGCAGAGTCCACGTTCGTCATCCACCGCGTACCAGTTGTACAGGCGGCCATATTCGTTCAAGGATTGGATGGGGTCGCAAGCGTCCATGTCGGGCGAATTATCAACGCAATTTGCGCCCTCGCCATACACTGTCACAGCACCAGATGTGGTGGACGACCACTCACCGTCACTCAGGCCCGCGGGAATCGCGTCGCCGTTGCCATACATCTCGCTGCGCAGGTTTTCCGCAAACCAACACTGGTCGCCGATCGGCACGGTCTCGTACCAGTAGTTGTCAAACAGCACAGAGTCGCCACAGGCAAAGACAACTGTGGTGTCGTTGCATTCACCGTATTGGCCGAGGATGATGAGGATGTCGGCCGCTCCTACACAGCCATCCCCGTTGAGGTCGTTCAGTGTGGATTGGGCAGCTATTGTGAGGGGGCACAGCAGCAGGGCAAGCAGTAGACGTTGCATGCTCCAATTTCAGGCGATTCAGGAGTGTTGTCAACAGCAGTTTGCGCCCGTCACCCATCCAGGTCGTCCTCGCTGAAGTCCTCCTTGATGGCATCCAGGCAGGCCGAGTAGCCCCTGGGCTTTCATCCTCCTTGCCTCGATCAGGGAGGTGCGGGCACCCCCCGCGCTGGCGTGGAAAATGCGGCCCGTCTGTTCCCCACTACTCCAAGATGATGCCCTGCGCCAAGCGTCTCCCGCCTTTGGAAACGACGAGCAGATAGGATCCGCGCTCTACGCCCGAATAGTCGAGCCGGACCTCTCTTTGGCCGAGAACATCCCGCTGCACGCACCTTCCGGCGAGATCAAACAACCGGGCGGTGCCCCCAACAAAATCCTGCCCCAAATCGAGACCAACCCATCCGCGAGACGGGTTGGGATACACTGCCAATTCCGATGCACTGGCTTCGTTGACCGCCATGACCTCACAGTCGCCTCCGTAGAGATCAATCTGAATGGTGGTGTCCAATGCGATGACCGCGCCTTGGTTCACCCCCATCCACCAATGGTCCATGTTCCACGCCGAAAACTCCGTGGGGTCCTGGATGCTCACCGTGATGGTCTCCGTGGGGGTGCTCGTCAAGGCGAGCGAGTAGCACTCATCCTGCTCCAAACAGAATGTGGCGGACACATCCTGGTACCCTGTGCTTTCATCGAAGATCAGCACCTCGGACAGCACCACATTTCCCGCCCCATCCAGGAGGTTGACACCCAAGGCAGAGCCCTCGATGTTGTTTGCATAAGCATACACCTCAGCGGGAAAGCATCCGCCATCCCCATTGCCGGTCCACAACAATTCTTGAGGGTAAAACGCCCAATTGAACGTGCAAGCCAACTCCTCTCCAAACCCCGTCCACAGCTCCAGCACCCAATCGACAGGATTACTGCCCCCCTGCCAAGGCTCGGCCAAGTCCATGACATGGTACGACGTTTCTCCAATCCCGAAATACATCACCTCTTCTTCCGCAATCACATTCCCTTCCGCATCCACGGCCTTCCATCCCGGGTAACTGAAGATGTTCTCAAACGACATGTTGGAACACAACAGGTTGATTTTCTGGTTGTCAAAGGGATCCAGCCACACACCGTGCACCACGAGGTCCTCACACGCTTGAGCATGAACCCGCCCGGTAAAACCAACAAGAAACAAGGCCAGAGCCAATCGCATGTGAAAGGGGGATTTCAATCCAAACGGAAACAGGGAACCGTTTGGTTGCTTCCGGCCATAAGATGGCCATTTCACCCGACTGACCTCATCGCACTTCCATGGAGGCGAATCTCAAGTCCAGTCCACAGTCCTGCTCCCCGGACCAAGCGGACTGGGTATCCTAGATTGCTGCTCAGGCGGGTCGTCTGTCCTGACAGCCACCGCACGAGAACGCCACCTCCGCCGGGGACACCCCACACAAACCGACCTCATCATGGGATTCAACATCGTACTCGTAGAACCCGAAATCCCCACCAACACCGGCAACATTGGCCGCCTCAGCCTCGCTTCCGGCTCCACCCTCCACCTCGTCAAGCCCTTTGGATTCGAGATCACGGACTCCCGCCTGAAGCGGGCGGGGCTGGACTATTGGCAGCATTTGGACGTCCGCACATACGAGAGCCTCGACGACTTCATGTCCACCCACCAGGGTGCGCATTTTGCCTTCCTCTCCAGCAAAGGCCACCAATCCTATTGCGACATCGACTACCGCGACCACATGTTCTTCGTCTTCGGCAAGGAGTCCGTGGGGCTTCCTGACCACCTGACAAGCCAACACGCCGACCGCCTGTACCAGATCCCCATCCTGAGCGAGCACATCCGCAGCCTCAACCTGGCCAACGCCGTCAGCATCATCGTCTACGAAGGCCTTCGCAACCTCGGCCTCTCGCCCAGCGCGTAACGGCCTTCAGCATCAAAGGATGCCGTGCTAGGCAAAATGCGCCAGCGCGACGACAAACGTTTCCTGCGCAGCCTGGTGGACCAACGGCCCCCGAAACCCTGCAACCGAATTCGCTCCCCCAGCCCGCTACGCTCACTCGGCATCCTTGAGGCAACGAACCGCCATTCCGTATCGTGGCTGGCTACTGGCCCGGTCAATGTCTGAATAGTAGAAGCTCAAGTACCGGCGCCAGGCACCGAAGGCATTCCAGGAAGAAGTCCACCAATAGCTACTCATTCCGTTGGCGTTAAAGGCAGCATTGAACCAGTTGCGACGGCCGCCCGGAAGGGCCGAAAACCCAAAATCATCCATTCCGTTGCCGCCACTGTACCAGCCCGTTGTCGATTTCAAGGCCGCCCCTTCAGTACCATTGAAGCCCTGCGAAGTGATGTAGTCCTCCAGCTCCGTCCACTCGCTATCGGTCGCCACGTGCCAGCCCGCAGGACAAAGGCCCCGAGCATCGTCCACTGCATACCAATTGTACAGCCGACCATACTCCGCCAACGACTGCACCTCATCGCACGCGTCGAAGTCAGGACTGAAGTTGGCGCAACTGCTGCTGACCTCGCCATAGACAGCCATGGCACCCGCCGTGGTCGAAGACCATTCATCCACTGTCAAGCCCGCTGGAATCAGGTCGCCGTTGGCGTACACCGTGGTGCGCAGGTTCTCGGCAAACCAGCATTGGTCTCCGATCAACACCGTCTCGTAGACATGCCCATCAAAGTCAACAGAATCCACACAGGACAACGCCGGGGAATCCGGCCCATCGACCGCGCCCCAATCCGAGCACAACGTGAACACGCCCATCAACGACAACAGGTCGGTCATCGTCACACACCCGTCCCCATTGGCGTCGGGGTTCCACGGCACGGAATCCGCCGAATCAGGCCCGTCCATCACGCCCCAATCCGAGCACGCCGTGAACACGCTGATCAACGACAACACGTCGGACATGGTCACACAGCCATCCCCGTCAGCGTCGGGGTTCCACAGTGCGGATTCTTGCCCTGATGCAGCACCAGGAAACAGCAATACAAACAGAAAAAAAAGCGGAGGTGAAGATTGTTGGAATGCGCATGACATCAGGCTAAACCAAAGTCATGCCAAACCCAGCCCAAGCATTCCCAGGAGTCCGAGCAGCCCAAGCAGTCCGAGCCACACCGGCACCGAGGGGGACGGCTTGCGGCCCTCCCCAGCGGCTACCGCAACGCAGAGGGGGAATTCTACAATCCCCAGAATGGCTACCTGTGGACGACGTCCAACTATGGAAACGGAGGCCAATGGGTTCGCCATTTCGCCTTGGGCTACCCGAGCATTTACCGCGGATCATACAGCGTGAATCGCGGATTCTCCGTGCGGTGCGTGAAGGATTGAGGCCGCCGAAATTCTAAGACATGAAAAAGGCCGGGGTGACCCGGCCTTTTCGATGCGTTGTTGTGAGGGCGATCAGACGACCG
>JBMZAL010000073.1:0-6871 GCA_049611325.1 Flavobacteriales bacterium | reverse complement strand
AACTACCAGATCACGGAGACCAAGACCAAGGGGATCGTGATTGGGGTCGGCTACAAGTTTGACGATGTGCCCAACCCGTTCTTGAAGACGTACGGCAAGCTGCCCATCAAGATGCTGAAGAAGACGGATTTTTTGGTGCGATGCGACATCAACATCCGGGAGAACAGCACGGTGATTCGCAAGATGGTGGAGCAGCAAAACCAGGTGACTGCAGGCCAGCGTTTGGTGTCCATCAAACTCAGTGGTGACCTCGAAGTCAGCGACAAAATGACGCTGCGGGCTTTCTACGACCAGCAGATCAACAAGCCCAAGGTGTCGACGTCGTTTGCGACGACCAACATCAGTTCGGGCATCGCGTTGCGCTTCAATTTGACCCAGTGATTTGCACGCCTGGTGCGTGAACAAAATGAGGGTCCGAGTGGTACCTTCGTTGCATGAACATTCCAGACAACCTGAAGTACACCAAGGAGCACGAGTGGGTGCGCCTCGAAGGTGACGTGGCCGTGATTGGCATCACGGATTTTGCCCAAGGCGAGTTGGGTGACATTGTGTTTGTCGAAGTGGAGACGGTCGACGAAACATTGGCGGCGGACGAGGTGTTTGGCACCATCGAGGCCGTGAAAACGGTGAGTGATTTGTTCATGCCCGTCGCCGGTGAAGTGGTTGAGTTCAACGAAACGGTCGAGGACGACCCCTCACTCGTGAACGACGATCCCTACGGTGAGGGATGGTTGATCAAGGTCAAGGTGAGCAACGCGGATGACGTTGCGGCTTTGCTTGACGCCGAGGGCTACAAGGCCCACATCGGCTAAACACCACGCGTTTTCATGTCGACTGGCGTTCCCCAAAGTGCGGGTTCCCGCGTGTGGGTGGTGCCTGCATGCACCACAGCCGTTTTGGTGGGCATGCACATGCTCCCGGGTTCGGATTTGGACGCCGACACCTGGTGGGCGGCTTGGCACATGGACAAGGGGCTTCACACGATTGCCTTTTCTGGATGTGCCCTGACGTGGGCCATTGCCCTGGCCAAACAACGTCGCCTCCAAGGGGGGTGGAGGCTGGAACAAGTCTTGGTGGGGGGGGCGCTCTTTTTCGGCATGGTCCTTGAAGCCATGCAGGGAGCGTGGATGTCCGGCCGAACGTTTGATTGGATGGATGTTGTGTCCGATGTCGTGGGGGCGATGAGTTCCTTGGGCGTCTTCTTCGGCATCTTTGGTCAACGACCGGGCAGAATCGCAAGCGATTGATTAATTTCACCCCTTCAAACCCCGTCTCATGCTTCGCAGAAAGACCCCTCAAGCCGACCTCGAGAACAAGCGCTCCGCATGGAGGGCCCTCGGATTTGTGGCTTCTCTCTCCTTGATTTTGTCCGCCCTGGCGTGGACTTCTTACGACGTGGCCATCACCCGTGCCATCGACTTTGAGGCCGACCTGCTCGAGGACGAGGAGATTCCCGTGAACGTGGTCACCCCACCGCCACCGCCTCCTCCACCCCAGCAGACGACCGTGATTGAGATCGTGGACGACGAAGAGGAAATCGAGGAGGAGTTGGAAATCGAGGACATCGAACTCGACGAAGACACCGAAATCGAAATCATCGAGGACGAGGAAGATTTTGAAGAGGACACCCCTTTCATGATCGTGGAGAACATGCCGGCGTTTGGACCTTGTTTGGGAATGCGTGGAGACGAGCGCCACCAGTGCACCCAAATGGAGATCATCAAGTACGTCAGCAGCAACACCAAGTACCCGCCCATCGCCAAAGATGCTGGCATCCAGGGCACGGTGTTTGTCTACTTCGTGGTGGGCAAAAACGGCAAGGTGCGCGACGTGAAGGTGCTTCGTGAAGTGGACCCGCGCTTGGACAAAGAAGCGGTACGTGTGGTGGAGAGCTTGCCAACCTTCGAGCCGGGCCAACAGCGCGGAAAGTCGGTGTCGGTTCAGTACACCATCCCGGTGAAGTTCATCATCCGGTAACTGTAAACCAGGAGATTTCTTCGAACCACCCATCTACCGCGAGCAGCGTGTAGAGTGCAAAGAGGAGTGCCCCCCAAGGCATTCCTCTTTTCGCATAGAGGTAGATGCTCACGACGTCAATCACCATCCAGTACAGCCAGTTGGTGGGATCGCCTTGGATCATCCACCACGTGCCCACAACGCTGAACACCGTGGTGAAGGCGTCGAGTTGAGGCATGCTGCTTCCGCGGCGGGTCAGCCAAGGGACTGTGAGCCACCACGCCCCAGCACCGGCCGCCAAAGAGAGCAGGTGCGGCGCCCAACCGTGGGTCTCGACGACCCACTCCGAAGTGCCAAACAACCACGCCCCGTAACCTGCCATGACGAAGTAAAAGAGGTGCAGCAGCGTCTCGGCTTGCAGGTTTCTGCGCCAGCATGCCCACCCCATGCCGACGGCGCCCAGGGCTGCAAAGAGGTAGGCGAGGGGCAAGGTCCCATTCAAGTAGAGCCACGTGTAGGCGACGTTCAGGAGGACGCCCAGGACTTCTGCCACCCTCACCATGGCCACTGACTCAAGACGTGTTGCAATCGTGCCTCAGGGGTGTCTCCCTCTGCCACGATGTGGGGCCGGTGCTTGAGGTGGGCGCGATACTTCGCCTCGAGGGCTAGGCGATCTTCCAGCCTGGGCAAGGTTCGAAGGGGGTCCTCCTCCCACGTTTTGAGCACAGGACACAGAATGTGCAAATCCACCCGCGGATTGGGCGGCATCAAGGGATGCCAACTGAAGTCGAGCTCCTCTTCCGACCACAACCGCAGCACCAAGTCTCCCGTGTCACAAATCACTCCAGAGTGTGTCGCCTGGGCTTGGGAGGCGGCGTCGGTTTGGGATTCGTGGAGCGCATCGAAGGTGGATTCGGAAACCTTTCCCGAGAGCACGTCTTGGTGGGTCCGCGCGTGCTCGGGCACCCAAGCCCAACCCAAGTGGGCGGCCAATTGCTTGGAAAGGGTGGTTTTGCCCGAGCACTCGACCCCGGTCACAACAACCCGGTGGAACGGCGTTGTCAAGACCTCACTCATTCTGAGGGATAGCTTTGAAAGCCCGTGTTGAAATCACAATCACAGGGCTCGGAGAAATTCAATTGGACGTCGGGCAACAAGGCCTTGAGGATGTCCTGCTCCTCCACGGTCATTTCGTTGTGGAGGAGGTCGAGGATTTGAAGTTGTGCGAGGTTGCCAAGCGACGCAGGAAAGGAAGCCAGGAGGTTGCTCCAAAGACTGAGCACCTTTAAGTCCGCAATGAGGTCGATGTCCAAGGGAATGCCTTGGAGTTCGTTGTCCCCCATGCTGATTTGTGTCAAGTGCGGCATGCGAAGCAGGACCGCTGGAAAATTCCTGAACCGGTTGTGGTCCGCCACCACCGCCTTCAGGTCGGTCATGTCCGCAAGCCAATCGGGAAAGTGGTCGAGCCGGTTTCTGCTGGCGAGCAAATAGGTCAAATCCTCCAGCAACATCAAATCAGGTGGCAGGTCCTTGAGCCTTTGACGGCTGAGGTCCAACGCGAGGACCACCGCGCCGTTGCGCTGCGCCTGCACGGCCGTTTCCACGTCGTCGTACCAAACCACATCCGCGGGCAAGTCCACAATCACCTCGCGTCGCGCTTGGCCCCAAGACAGACCCTGAAGACCCCAAGAAAGCAGCACGAATGCCGCAACGTGCTTGAACAGGGTTGGGGCGTGACATTTGGAACTCATGGTGTCCCAAAGTTCGGTCGAAACGTTCAAACCGCGCTGCTTGATCCGTGGGGATTCGAGCCATGAGGACTCGTGCCAGTGAGCAGGGACAAGGCCCGCTCACGGTCGGCCTTCAGGGCCGACTGCAGGTCGTCCCTCGAGGCGAATTTCACCTCGCTGCGCATCCAGTTCATCCACCGCAGGTTGAGGTCGGCGCCGTACCAGTCGCCCTCAGTGCCGATGAGATGCACCTCGAGGGACGGCCGGGCGTCTTCGTGAAAGGTGGGGCGGGTGCCGACGTTGGCCATGGCGGGATGCCATTGCTGGTCCGGGGTTTGGCACCACACGGCGTAGACGCCCTGAGCGGGCATGAGCTTCAACGGATCGGACAATTCGAGGTTGGCCGTGGGGAAGCCGAGCTCGCGCCCCATGGCGTTGCCATGCACGACGCGCCCCGTTGTGGGGTAGGGGACGCCGAGCCACGAGTTGGCCTCGGCCACGTTGCCCTCTCGAAGGGCTTGGCGAACCTTGGTGGAACTGACCCGCACATCCTCCACGCGGTGCGCGTCGAGGGCTTCCACGTGGAAACCCAGGGCCTCTCCCAACGTTTGCAACGTGGAGAAGTCGCCCGCCCGGTTGCGCCCAAACCGGTGGTCGTCGCCGATGACCACGGCCACGGGTTGAATGCAATCGCCCATCAGGCTCTTCGCGTACTCCCACGGAGTCATGCGGGCCAGGGACAACGTGAAGGGGTGCAGGACCACATTGTCCAGTCCGGCGTCTTCCAACAAGGCGAGGCGTTCGTCCAGGGTGTTCAAAAGTTCCAACCCGTGGTGTTCGGGGTCGAGCACAGTTCTTGGGTGGGGGTGGAAGCTCAGCAGGGTGGTCTCGGCATCGTATTTGGCCGCAACCTCCCGCAATTGCTGGAGAACAGCGCGGTGTCCAGCATGAACCCCATCAAACGTGCCGACAGTCAATACCGTCCGTCGGGCGCCTTCAGAAGGGGTTGGAAATTCAGATGCGTGGTGATGCACTCGCACTGTGCAAAGTTAGGTGCGGAATTTCGACGCGAACGAACTATTTTTGCCTTCGATTTCACAAGCAAACCACACCAATGTCCGCACAAGGAACCATTGCACAAGTCATCGGCCCAGTCGTTGACATCCGCTTCCCCCAAGGAGTTGCCCTTCCCAAGATCCTCGACGCCCTCGTGGTCGAGCGCGCGGAAGGCAACCTGATTCTCGAAACCCAAAAGCACATCGGTGAAGACACCGTTCGCGCCATCTCCATGGAGGCGACGGAAGGTTTGAGCCGCGGCATGGCAGTCCAAGCCACCGGCACAGGCATCACGATGCCCACCGGCGAAGGCATCAAGGGCGGCCTGTTCAACGTGGTGGGTCAAGCCATCGACGGCATTGAGGGTCGTTCCTTCGGCGAAGGCCGTTCCATCCACCAAGCGCCTCCCAAGTTTGAGGACTTGAGCACCTCGACCGACGTGTTGTTCACGGGCATCAAGGTGATTGACCTCATCGAGCCTTACGCCAAGGGCGGTAAGATTGGGTTGTTCGGTGGTGCCGGTGTGGGCAAGACGGTGTTGATCATGGAGCTCATCAACAACATCGCGAAGGGCTACGAGGGCATCTCGGTCTTCGCCGGTGTGGGTGAGCGCACCCGTGAAGGAAACGACTTGTTGCGCGAGATGATTGAATCTGGCGTCATCAAGTACGGCGAGGCCTTTGTCGAGAGCATGGAAGCTGGCGGCTGGGACCTCACCAAGGTGGACAACAAAGAACTCGAGAAGAGCCAGGCGACCTTGGTGTTTGGCCAAATGAACGAGCCTCCAGGTGCACGTGCACGTGTGGCCTTGTCTGGTTTGACGGTGGCGGAGTACTTCCGCGACGGCGACGAGCAAAGCGGCGGCCGTGACATCCTCTTCTTCATCGACAACATCTTCCGTTTCACCCAGGCCGGTTCAGAGGTGTCCGCACTTCTCGGTCGCATGCCTTCGGCGGTGGGTTACCAGCCTACGCTCGCGACGGAAATGGGGGCGATGCAGGAGCGCATCACCTCCACGAAGCGCGGTTCAATCACGTCTGTGCAGGCCGTCTACGTTCCTGCGGATGACTTGACTGACCCTGCACCTGCCACGACGTTTGCCCACTTGGACGCGACGACGGTACTCTCTCGGAAGATTGCCTCACTCGGCATTTACCCTGCGGTGGACCCACTCGACAGCACGAGCCGAATCTTGACCCCCGACGTGGTGGGCAAGGAGCACTACGATACGGCAGAGCGCGTGAAGGAAACCCTCCAACGCTACAAGGAGCTTCAGGACATCATCGCCATCCTCGGCATGGACGAATTGAGCGAAGAAGACAAGCAAACGGTGAACCGCGCACGTCGCATCAGCCGTTTCCTTTCTCAGCCTTTCCACGTGGCCGAGCAGTTCACGGGCATCCCTGGCGTCCTCGTTCCCATCGAAGACACCATCAAGGGCTTCAACATGATTTTGAACGGTGAACTCGACCAGTACCCCGAAGCGGCCTTCAACTTGAAGGGCAACATCGAGGAGGTGATTGAGGCCGGTGAAAAGATGTTGGCTGAGGCCTAATCAAGACCATCATGACGGTTGACATCCTCACCCCCGACACCACCCTGTTCTCTGGAGAGGCCACCTTTGTGGGCTTGCCAGGTTCGGATGGAAGCTTGGGCATCTTGAACAACCACGCCCCCCTCGTGACCACGCTCAAGGCGGGTCAAGTGGTGGTGCGCGCCGAAGGCGGTGAACAAACGTTCGATGTCAATGGCGGCAGCGTGGAAGTCCTGAACAATGTGGTGACGGTGCTCGCCGAGTAAGGCAACATCACATCGCAACGCAAACAACGCGACCCTCGGGTCGCGTTGTTTCGTTTTGGGGGAATTCGACCCGCAAAAGGAAAACCCTCAGGGATGGTGATACGGCTCGCCTTTGAGAATGGTGTGGGCGCGGTACAGCTGTTCGGCTGCACAGATGCGGATGAGCTCGTGCGGGAAGGTGAGCTTGCTCAGGGACCACGTGCCGTGGGCCTTGGCGCGCAGTGAAGGGTCAAACCCGTACGGACCGCCAATGAGGAAGGCGGTGTGCCGCAACCCGCGGTTCATCAATCCTTGCAGGTGCTTCGACAACTGGATGGAGCCCATTTGGG
>JBMZAL010000072.1:1954-6913 GCA_049611325.1 Flavobacteriales bacterium | reverse complement strand
ATGACCGCACCCACGGGAACCTCGTCGATTTCTGCGGCGCGTTCGGCTTCTTGCAGCGCGAGGCGCATGAACCGTACGTCGTCGTCGGAGAAGGGAATGGAATCGGTCATCCGACGAATTTAGGCAGGTTGGGCTGCTGCTTCGTGCAGCCACGTGGAAAGGTGCGCAAAGGCGCGAACGTTGGGCTCCAGCGCGGGAAGGCTTCCGGTCGCATGCTCTGGCAGCTCACCTGCCTCCAGTTGCCGTTGGGTCAAACACTCAAACCCAAACCGTTCCGACCAGAGCTCGCCCAGCAGCGCCTGCTCCGGTTGTCCTGGCGTGGGGACGAGGATGGCGCGGGCCCCGAGGGCCGCGAGGTCCAGCTGCGAGCTGTAGCCGCTCCGGCACACGACGGTTCCCGCGCTTTGCAGCGCGGAGGCCAACTCGGCATCCGTGGGGTCGCACCATGTCGTGATGTGACCGTCTTGGCGCGTCCCTCCGCCAGGCTGCCCCGCAATGATCAAGCAAGGCCCCTCGGCATTTGCCATCCAAGTGCGCAGGGCCTCCTCCATCAGCGATCGGTGCGGTTCCACGCCGCTGACCATCCCCACCTTGGCCCAGGCTTGGGTTGGGTTGGTTTGCTTGTACTGGGCGAGCCGGCTCAGGACGCCAATGTATTGGGTGCGCGGGTGGACCTGCGCGTTGGCAAGGGCGCCACTCAACGACGTTTCACCCGGCGCCAAGTCAGGAACCCAAACCTCGTCGAACGCCTGTGCCCAACGCTGAACGACGACGCGTGCGGGGCCTTCCAGCCATTTGGGCGTGGGGATTTGAAGCTGATGAGACATCAGCACAGAGGGCACCCCGGGGACCGCGCATCCGTAACAATTGTCGGAGAGGATGGCGTCGAGGTTCAGGGTTTGGGCCATGTCTTGGGCCCAGGTGCGTTCTCGCTCGACGTAAGCCACAAAGGCGGGCATCTGCCGCGCGATGCGCCAAAAGTTGCCTCGCTTGGCGTACTTGATGTCCGGCCCTGGCTTGACGTGAAATACGAGGTGCGGTTGGTCCATCTCCTCCGCCCGGGACTTCAACCACGCCAGGGCTGTGCCCTTGGACGCCACGTGCACATGCCAACCCTCTCCGAGAGCGTGCTCGATGAGCGGCCACGTGCGCGTGGCGTGCCCCATGCCCCAATCGAGCACGGTCACGAGGAGTTGGGGTCGACTCGGGCGCGTCATCGGGGATGAAGTTCCTAATTTCGCAGCAATTCAGCGACCATGGGCAAAGGCAAACTTTGGAAATGGGAGGAGAACGCCGAGATGGACAACGTCTTTGAGCCGGACCTCCAAGAGGCAGTGAAAGGGGCGGACCATCCGTACCGCGGGAAGTGGCATGCGGAGGTGTTTGGCAACGACAATCCCATCACGCTGGAATTGGGCTGCGGCAAGGGAGAATACACCGTGGGATTGGCCCGGAAATGGCCCAACCGAAATTTTGTCGGAGTGGACATCAAGGGGCATCGCTTCTGGCGCGGGGCCAAAACCGCCAACCAAGACGGCCTGAGCAACGTGGCATTCTTGCGCACGCGCATCGAGTTCATTGACCAGTTCTTTGGGCCGGGCGAGGTGGCGGACATTTGGCTCACCTTCAGCGACCCTCAACCCAAGGACGAGAAGGGCACCAAGCGCATCACTTCCGGGAAATTCATTGAGCGCTACCGAAAGTTTTTGGCGCCAGGGGGCTCGGTGAAAGTCAAGTCGGACAGCAAGCTCCTTTATGCCCTGTCCAAGGAGGACTACCAAGCGGCGGGGTATCCGTTCCTACACGATTCGGACGATGTCTATGGCGGTTTTCTGGACACCGTGGACGCCGACCTGCGCGAAGCGTTGGAGATCAAGACGTACTACGAGCAGCGCTGGTTGGAAGAGGGCAAGAACATCCACTTCATGGAAATCGTTCCTCCGGCGTTGTGAAGGACACCCACGACGACCGTTCGTTTGAGCAAGACGTATACGACGTGGTGCGCGCCATTCCCGAAGGGCGTGTGACGTCCTACGGCGCGATTGCAAAGGTGCTGTGTGCTGCCCGCGCGAGCCGTCGGGTGGGGTGGGTGCTGAACAAGAGCTTTGGGGCACAGCCTCCGGTGCCTGCGCACCGCGTTGTGAACCGCCTGGGCATGTTGACAGGCGCCATCCACTTTCCATCAGACCAACCCATGGCCGCGCAGCTTCAGGCTGAAGGCGTGGTGATTGAGAACGACACAGTGGTGGACTTTGGGGCGCGATTTTGGGACCCCATGACCGAACTTTGAATCAGATGAGCAACTGGACAAACGACGCAATCCTCGACGCCCTGCGCGGGGTGGTGGAACCGGAATTGGGCAAGGACATTGTCGCCTTGGAATTGGTGGAGCTGTCCGGCGAAGCCGAGGCACATGGCGAAGGATTGACGCTGCAGGTGAAATCCAGCAACCCGGCCATGCATGCGCGCAAACGCATGCAAGAGGCGGTGGAGTTTGCGCTGGAGCGCGCGTTTGGCAAACCCGTGCAGTGCAAGGTGGAGGTGGTGCCCCTCAAGAAGGAGGAACGGACGCTCGAGACCCGCAAGGTCCTTCCCGGCGTTCAGCATGTGATTGCAGTGGCCTCCGGCAAGGGCGGCGTAGGCAAGAGCACGGTGTCGTCCAACCTCGCCGTCGCACTCGCCCAACTTGGATACAAGGTGGGGCTCGTCGACGCGGATATTCACGGGCCAAGCGTGCCGACCATGTTTGACGTGGCCCACGAAAAACCCCAACCCGTGGAGGTCGATGGCAAGACGAAGATTGAGCCCATCGAACAGTATGGCGTCAAGGTGCTTTCCATTGGGTTTTTCGCGGACCAGGACCAAGCGATTGTGTGGCGGGGCCCCATGGCCAGCCGCGCGCTGAACCAGCTGTTCACCGACGCGCATTGGGGCGCCCTCGATTTCATGATTGTGGACCTGCCTCCGGGAACGGGGGACATCCACCTGTCGCTGGTTCAGCAGATTCCGCTGTCCGGTGCCGTCATTGTGAGCACGCCGCAGGACGTGGCCCTTGCCGATGCGCGGAAAGGCGTCGGCATGTTCCGCCTCGAAGAACTGAAAGTCCCTGTGCTGGGCATGGTCGAGAACATGGCTTACTTCGTGCCGGATGACATGCCGGACAAGAAGTACCACATCTTTGGGCGGGACGGCGTCAAGCGCTTGGCGGACAGCCTCGATGCGCCTTTCCTCGGAGAACTGCCCCTCCTCCAAACCATCCGCGAGGCGGGCGACGCCGGCCGTCCCGCGGCACTCCAAACGAGCGGCGATGCGGCTGCCGCGTTTCGGGCCGTGGTGGCTAACTTGCTAAAGCAACTCGGCAAAGACGTTTGATTCATGGCCACACCCGACCTGCAGCAACGCATTCAATCCACCCTGGATGAACTCCGTCCCTACCTCGAAGCGGACGGGGGAGACATTCGTTTGGTGGAAATCACGGAGGATCTTGTGGTGCGCATCGAGCTTTTGGGGGCATGTGCCGATTGCTCCATGATCAACATGACCCTGAAAGGCGGGGTGGAGTCCGCACTCAAAAAGGCGGCGCCCGAAGTGACGGCCATCGAGGCCATCAACCTTTTGTGAGGGGTGCATTTGCAGCCCTTGTCAAATCCTACTATTTTAATAGGAGAATATGATTGAACACCACGCGACCTCTGTTGTTGCGTGAGTACTTTTGCGCCCATCATGATCCAAACAGACATCCTGATCATCGGAGCTGGCCCATGCGGCTTGTTTACCGTGTTTGAAGCCGGCCTCCTCAAGCTTCGCTGCCACCTCATTGACGCCTTGCCTCAGCCGGGCGGACAATGTGCGGAGATTTATCCCAAAAAGCCCATCTACGACATCCCCGCGTACCCTTCCATTTTGGCCGGTGAGTTGGTGGACCGCTTGATGGAGCAGGCCGAGCCTTTCCAGCCCGGGTTTACCCTCGGGGAGCGCGCCGAAACCATTGAAAAGGACGACGAGGATCAGTTCATCTTGACGACCAACCGTGGCACCAAGCACCGCGCGCCCATCATCGCCATTGCCGGTGGTTTGGGCTGCTTCGAGCCCCGCAAGCCACCCATCGAGAACCTCGCCAACTACGAGGACAAAGGGGTGGAGTACATCATCAAGGATCCCGAGTTCTACCGCGACAAGAAGGTGGTCATCAGTGGGGGCGGCGACAGCGCCTTGGACTGGACCATTTTCCTCGCCGACGGCGTGGCCAGCGAAGTGACCTTGGTGCACCGTCGTGAGGGTTTCCGCGGCCACCTCGACAGCGTCCAAAAAGTCATGGACCTCGCCGAGCAGGGCAAAATCAAGCTGTTGACCAACGCCGAGGTGGTGGGGGTCGACGGAGACGATCACTTGCAAACGCTCACGGTGAACCACAAGCAACAAGGAGAGATGACCCTCGAGACGGACCACTGGGTTCCGTTGTTTGGGTTGAGCCCCAAGTTGGGCCCCATCGCCGACTGGAACTTGAACATCACCAAGAACGCGGTGGAGGTGGACACCTTTGACTACAGCACCAATGTGCCGGGCATCTATGCCATCGGGGACATCAACACTTACCCAGGCAAGTTGAAGCTCATTTTGTGCGGATTCCACGAGGCCACCCTCATGGTTCAGAGCGCGTTCAAGCGCATCTATCCCGACAAAAACTTGGTGCTCAAGTACACCACGGTGAACGGCGTCAGCGGATTCTGATTGAACGTACCTTCACGCCAAACGACGCGCCATGAGCATGATCAAAGTCACGGTCATTGACCGAGAAGGAACCTCCCACGAATTGGATGCCCCCACGGACATGGGCATGAACATGATGGAGCTTTGCAAGAGCGCAGAGTTGCCCGTGGAAGGAACCTGTGGAGGCATGGCGATGTGCGCTTCGTGCCACATGTACGTGAAGAGCGACCACGCGCTTCCCGAGAAGTC
>JBMZAL010000072.1:0-1944 GCA_049611325.1 Flavobacteriales bacterium | reverse complement strand
CGACCTCGATGGCCTGACGGTGCACCTCGCGCCGGTCGGCTAACACCTACAGATCACGTCGGTCGCTTAACCCAGGCCGCCGTGCAAACTTTGTCCGGCCGCCATCCAGCGTGCCACGGTGCGGGAATTCCCCAACGATTCAAGGGCGCGTATGTGACGCATGCCATGTGCATCTGAACACAAGAAGGAGACCCAGCCTCGCTCCATGCATTGCTTGGCCATGTTGCGGGTCTCGGGACCATACGCCCCTGCCAAGGACGCGGCATTCACCGCCACCCATCCGCCGCGTTCGTGCCACAATTCCAGCAGAGCGGCGTCTTTGTGCAGGTAGGGGTAACGTTCGCAGTGGGCGAGAAGGGGCGTGATGCCGCGGGTTTGGGCTTCGAAGAGGGCGTCCTTCACCAGGGCCTCATCAGGGGCGTGATGAAACCCAAATTCCATCAACATCACTTCATGCGCGCGCGCGCCATCGTCGCACGAAAACGTCATCGGCTCGTCTTCTCTCAGTGTGCGAAGCATGTCCGCATCCATCAAGTATTCCGCGGCAAGGCGCAACTCCATGGAGATGCCGGCTTTTTGCACAGCTTGAACCAAATCGTCAAACGGCCTGCGAAGCGTGTCGGGCGAGTTGGGGTACAAGTCGCTCATGATGTGGGGCGTCAGCACCATGCCGCGGTATCCCAGGGAAACCATGTGTCGCACCATTTCCAAGGCGGCGTCCACATCGGGCGCGCCGTCATCCACCCCTGGCACCAAATGGCTGTGAACGTCCCAGCCGAGCTGGCTGAACTTCACCGAAGCCGGTGCCTCCCGGCGCCAAGGCCAGGACCACTTCATCCGCGGTTGGCGTAGTGTTGGGCGTAGTACTGCTGGTAGCCTCCCGATGTGACTTCGTCCATCCATGCTTGGTTTTGGAGGTACCAGTCCACGGTGTTGGCCAGGCCTTCGTCGAAGGTGACACTGGGTTTCCAGCCGAGGCGCTCCTCCAAGTGCGAGGCGTCGATGGCGTAGCGCAAGTCGTGCCCCGCACGGTCTTTCACAAAGGTGATGAGGGCCTTCGACGTGCCTTCAGGGCGGTTCAATCGCGCGTCCACAAGTTCAATGAGCTTGTGCACGAGGTCGATGTTGCGCCATTCGTTCAGTCCGCCGATGTTGTAGGTGTCGCCCACCCATCCTTGGGTCAAGATGACTTCAATCGCGGATGCGTGGTCCTCCACCCAAAGCCAGTCGCGCACGTTGATGCCCTCGCCATAGACGGGCAAGGGGCGTTCGTCGACGATGTTGCGGATCATCAAGGGGATCAGCTTCTCCGGGAATTGATGGGAGCCGTAGTTGTTGGAACAGTTCGAGATGACAATGGGCATCCCGTAGGTGTGGTGGTAAGCCCGAACCACGTGGTCGCTCGACGCCTTGGACGCACTGTAGGGCGAACGCGGGTCGTACGGCGTGGTCTCGGAAAACAATCCCTCTTGTCCAAGCGATCCGTAGACTTCGTCCGTGCTGACGTGGTAAAACAAGGCCTCGTCCATGCATCCGCGTTCCGTCCAAGATTGCTTGGCCACGTTCAGCAATGTGGCTGTGCCCAAGATGTTGGTCTCCAAAAAGGCGAGCGGATTGGTGATGCTCCGGTCCACGTGGCTTTCTGCCGCCAAGTGAATCACGCCGTCAAACGCATGCTCCGCGAAGAGTGCGGTGAGCAATTCGGCATCTTGGATGTCTCCCTTGACGAAGGTGTAATGCTCGTGCGCCTCCACGTCGGCCAGGTTGGCGAGGTTGCCCGCGTAGGTCAGCGCATCGAGGTTGACGATGCGGGTTTGCGGCTGGTTGCGCAGCAGTCGGCGGATCACATGCGAACCAATGAACCCAGCCCCTCCCGTGATGAGCAGGGATTGAAAGGTCCGGGGTGATTTTGGGGCGTGGGATTCGGTCATGGCACCAAGTTCG
>JBMZAL010000071.1:6698-6987 GCA_049611325.1 Flavobacteriales bacterium | reverse complement strand
TTCATCCAAAAGCGTTTCAAACACGACCACGGCAACCTGTGGAAGTGCACCTACCCTGCCGATTTGGCTGATCTGGGCGACAATCCAGAAGCCTACAAACTCACACCTCCGTGGAACTCGGAACAGCGGACGTATGAACTGAAAACCAACAACACCCAGGACGACTATTCAGCCATCCGCGACCTGTGCCACACCGTGGGCACCGCCAGCGACGCAGACTTCCAATGTGAACTCGAAGCCATTTTCGATGTCGATGGGTTCCTGCGGCTCGCCGCGGTGGAAATCCTCG
>JBMZAL010000071.1:0-6688 GCA_049611325.1 Flavobacteriales bacterium | reverse complement strand
AACTACATCGGAAATCAAAACAATTTCTACCTGTATGAGCGTCCTTCCGACGGTCGCTTGATGATGTTCAGTTACGACGTCGACAACACCTGTGGCATCGAGTGGGGCGGCAACTGGGTGGACCAAAATGTCTACGATTGGGACCAATGGGGAACCAAACCCCTGTACGATCGCATGATGGGCGTGGAGCAATACCGAACGCGCCTCGGCTGGTACATCCGCGACTTGATTGACAACGGTTCCTTTTCAGGGTCGGCTTGGCTGCAACACGGCAATTCGTTGAAGACGATGTTGACCACGGCGGCCTTGGAGGACGTCTACCGCACCTACGACTACGGCTTCGACGCCGACGCCTTCCTGAACAGCCTCACCACGGGATGGGGCGGCCATGTGCCACAGGGCATCGCCACCTACGTGAACCAACGGGCGCCTTCCGCATACAGCCAAACGTCCGATGCCCAGTTCCCGAGAGACATTCAGGCCTGGGCGTACACCCCTGTGGTGGACGACACCCTTCGCATCAAGGCCGAGGCGGCTGGTACTCCATTGTCCGTGCAGCTTCACCTCAGCGTAGACGGCGCCCCCTACCAAACCCTGTCCATGAACGACGACGGGCTGAGCGGAGACGGCGCTGCCCAAGATGGCCGGCACGGATTGAAAGTCTATCTGGCCGATGCCGACCAAGTCAGCTGGTACACGTCCGCGACGTACAGCGACGGCGCGCAACCCACAGACCCCTGTGTCCCCGCACAAGCTTGGATCAGCCGCGCCCCCAACAACCCGTTCCGCTTGAATGAAGTGATGGCGCTGAACAGCACCTTTGTGACCGACGAGGCCGGTGGTTACGCTGACTGGGTGGAAATCGTGAATACGGGAGACGTTCCTTTCAACGTGGCTGGACTCCACCTCACCAACCGACGAAGCGAACCCCAGCGCTTCACATTCCCTTCCTTCACCGTCGATGCCGGCGACCACAGGGTGCTTTGGTGCGACAACGACCCCGAGGATGGCCCCCTTCACACCTCCTTCAACGTTGAATCTTCTGGAGACGATTTGATCCTGAGCGTGTGGGATGAATTTGGCTGGCGGTGTGTGGACCAAATCGCATGGGACACGCAACAATTGCCCAACACCAGTTACGGTCGCGTGACAGACGGGGCAGACACGTGGACAACGTTCGTGCCAGGCACAAACACCCCTCCCACGCCCAACGCGTCCAATGCAGGCCCGTCAGGCGGCGACTGTCCCGCAGATTTGACGGGCGATGGTGCCGTGGGTGTGGGCGACGTGCTGATGGTGCTCGGGGAATTTGGGTGCGCCGCCGCCTGCGGCGCCGATCTCGACGCGAACGGCACGGTCGGCGTGAACGATGTACTCGCCGTGTTGAGCGCCTTTGGCACCGTTTGCTAAACGCGATTTGCAGAGGAGGTCAGCGCCAGAACAACGCAACAAACCACCCTTCATAAGACACAAAAAGGGCGAGCCGAGGCTCGCCCTTTCTGCATCGGCTCATCCAATGGATCAGTCACACTGGCCTCCAAACGCGGCCAAAATCTGCAAGATGTCATTCACGTTGGTTGCGCCGTCCCCGTTCAGGTCCGCATCGCAATCCGACGTGCATCCGAAGTCGGCAAGCAACTCCAAGATGTCTGCGACAGAAATCAATCCGTCGTTGTTCAAGTCTTCGGGGCAGAGGTTTGGCAAGGCTTCATCTGCATCGATTACCCCGTTGCAGTTGTTGTCAATGCCCTCTCCTGTGCCTGGGGCCCCGGGGTACACGGTGTCGTTGCCGTCGTCGCAGTCCCCCGTTTCCAAGCTGAGGCCTGGTCCAAGTTCACACACGTCTGCAATGCCAACTTCGCTGCCGATGCCATCGCCATCGAGGTCTTCGTACACAATGTCGTAGGGCAAAATGCAAGAGCCATCGTCAATGGTGGCGTTCGGGTCGAAGTTGCATGAGAAAATCTCCGTGCAACCCGCGCAGCTGGTGAATTCGCAAGACCCGTCGTCCGTGACCGCCGCAGGGTTGTAGTTGCATGCATCGGGGTTGGTGCAGCCCGAGCAGCTCGAGAAATCGCAAGAGCCGTCGTCTGTGGTCGCACTTGGGTTGTAGTTGCACGCGGTTGGGTCGGTGCAGCCTGGGATGTCGATGTCATCCGAAGTGCACAAGCCCGTCATGGTGAACGTCGCGTCATAGTTGGAAGAACCACCTGTCGCCCATCCGTTGATGAGGGTGATGGACCACAATCCCGTGCCGCTCATCGCCGCGCCACTGAGGTCAATGGATGCTGTGTAGGTGCCGGCCGTGCTGACTGCCCAAGTGTCTGGCCACACCACGGTGTAGTTGCCCAAGTCTGTGCAAGTTGCACTTGTCAAGTCGTATCCTCCCAAAGCCACACAGCTGCCGTCTGGCAAGCCAATTTCAACCAAAAGGTCGGCTGGCCATGCGCCGGTACCCTCCGCTTGGGACCAATCCAATGTCACTTCGAGCGAAGACAAGGTGCCGTAGGCGCCAAATTCGACCGCGGTTCCGGCCACCGTTTGGGCCAATGCAGCCTCGCTGACAGACACAGGGAAATCGCATGTGTCCGTGCAACCGTCCACAGGGTCAGGCATCACACAAGAACCATCGTCCACCGTTGCGTCTGGGTTGTAATTGCAAGCCTCCGCATCGGTGCAGCCCACACAAGAGGCGAAATCACATGAACCGTCGTCAGTTGTCGCTTCTGCATCGTAGTTGCACGCCGTTTCGTCCGTGCAGCCAAATCCTGAGCCCAAACAGAACTCGGTGCTCTCCGTGTCCGCAAATTCACCGCCGGTGGCAAGCACCGTCCCTTGAGAGGACACAGTGTACAAGCCTGTTCCGTAAGCACAGCAAATTCCGTCGCCAAAGGAGTCGTTGATGGTGAAGGTGTAGCAGCCGGGCGCCACGCACACCTGCGTCACTTCTTCCACCGCCTGCGTGGCATAAGGGCCACCAGATGCCACCACAGTGCCGGAAACGTCCGTCAAACTCCAAGTGGTTTCTCCAGGGTAGTTGTCCGTCAAAATGGTGACCGTCACTCCTTCACCTCCAAAGATGCAAGAGCCATCGTCAATGACCGCGGCTGGGTCGTAGTTGCATGCCGTCGCATCGGTGCATCCTCCGCACGTGCTGTTGTCACCGCCGCACACACCGCACTCGTCGTTTGCGAGGCAAGAGCCGTCGTCAAACAACGCTGAAGGATCGTAGTTGCACGCGGCTGCATCGGTGCAACCGGTGCATGTACTGTTGTCACCGCCACACACCCCGCAATCGTCGTTCACCGTGCAAGAACCATCGTCTTGGGTTGCCGTGGGATCGTAGTTGCACGCTGCTGGATCGGTGCATCCGTTGCAATCAAAATTGCAAGAACCGTCGTCGAGGGTGGCGTCTGGGTCGTAGTTGCAAGCTGTCGCGTCGGTGCAACCCAAGCCGCAGGAATCGACGCCAATTTGGACCACATCCGAACCTTGGGTAGACCCATCGCCTTGTTGGGCCGTGTCCAAATCGCCGGTCGCAATCACCGTGCCGTCGGCAGCAGAAAGCGTGTAAATCGCACCGTTCCATCCGTCGCCGTAGGAATCGGTCATGCTCAATGTGAAACAACCTTCGGGCAAACAAGCCGTAACCGTGCCGGCTCCGCCAGAGGCGAAGACCTCACCATTCAAATCCAAGGACCAACCAATCTCACCGTCCCAAGAGCCGCCTCCGACAGCAATGGTGATGCCTGTGCCGTCGATGCAAGATCCATCTTCAATGGTCGCTTCGGCATCGTAGTTGCACGCCACGGGGTCCGTGCAACCTGTGCACGAGCTGTTGTCACCACCGCACACGCCACAATCGTCAAATTGTAGACAAGAGCCGTTGTCCGTGATGGCTTCGGGGCTGTAGTTGCAGGCTGTGGGGTCGGTGCACCCGATGTCCGGGTTGCAGTCCTCAATGGCCAAGTCGAGTGCATTGCGCACATTCAAGCGTCCTCCCGTGACAGTCTCACCCGCGAGGTTGGCCACTTGGTCTACCCCATTCAAGATGTAGCTGCGAACGGCGTCGGCCGTAGCTTGTGGTGTCAAGAGTGCGTTGGACGCGAGGTCTGCACAAGGCGCGCTGTACACCAATGCAATGCCACCTGCCACGCATGGGCTTGCAAATGACGTACCTGACGTTCCACCATAGCCGGTCGAACCCGAAGGCAAAAACACGTTTTCACCAGGGGCGCCCAGATCAATGGTCGTGGCTCCGTAGCCAGAGAATGTGCGCACGTCGCTGCTGTTGGTCGCCGTCACAGCGACCATGTAGTCCGAGCCACATCCCGTGGGCATGTCGCCCACCACATCAATGTTGACGTTGTTGTTGGCCGTGGCACCGCAGTTCAAAATGCCCACAGCACCCAAATCGTCATAGTACGCGCACCACACAGGGTAATTTGCGGGGTTCGCACCGTCAATGCCCCAAGAGGCGTTGGTGGCCACAACGAACGCCCCTTGGGTGCCACCCGACGTGTTGTAAAGATCTCGCATGGTGTAGGGATAATTGTACGCCGCAATCACATTGGATTCGGTGAGACCACTTCCCATGTCAACTTGCATGATTTCCACATCCCAATTCACGCCTGCACCGCCGTTGCCGTTGTTGCCTGTGGCGCCAATCATCCCACTGACAGATGTCCCGTGACCACCCGCCGCAATCGCGTCGTTGTTGCTCCCTGAGTTCCAGCCGTTGTAGTCGTCGACAAACCCGTTTCCGTCGTCGTCGATGCCGTTTCCAGGCACTTCCGCCGAGTTGACCCAGTGGTTGTCAATGAGGTCCACATGGTTGTAGTTGGAACCACCTCCCTCAAGAACGGCCACCACAATGCGGTCTCCGTTGGCCGTGTTTCCGCCTGTGGTGATGTCCCATGCAAGGTCAGAATCGATGTCGTTGTCCGAGTCGTCGATGTGGTGCCATTGCGAACCAAACTGCGGATCGTTGGGCGTGGCGCGTTCCTCGACATAGTGGTTCAACTGTGCAGCCTCTACAAAAGGCAAGCCATTCAACGTACGCAGCATCATGTCCTCATTCATCGCCACATCGTCGTAGCTGAACAGGTAGATGCCAGAAAGCGCACTCAACGTCTCCTTCAATTGCAAGTCCGCAGGAATGCCGTGGTAGAAAATGCCTTTGTCCGTAATGGACTCTGGCTGAAATCGATTGTCCAATTTGACAATGACCTCGCCTGGCACTGCAGTACCTGCAGGGGGATTTTGAATGGTCTTTTGCCCCCAACTCGTGGCGCAAGACAAACTCACAACCAAGGCTGTGAACAGAGAAGAATGACTCATGATAAGGTGTTTGGTGAGTACGAATGGTTGATTCAACGTCGAAATATCGCGTTCGAACACAATATCGTTGCTTCTTGAGCCAAATCCAAATCCCGCCAACAACGACTCATGTCGTGTAGGCCTCGAGCAACAAGTCGAGGATGTCCTTGGCGCTTGTCGTGATGGGCGTGCCAGGGCCAAACACGCCAACCACGCCGTGGTTGTAAAGCGCCTCATGGTCACCCGGTGGAATCACCCCACCGGCCACGACGAGGATGTCGGGGCGGCCGGCCTCGCGCAGGGCTTCGAGCAGGCCCGGAACGAGGGTAAGGTGGCCGGCCGCGAGCGTGCTGACGCCGACCACATGGACGTCGTTTTCGACGGCCTGACGCGCCACTTCGGCTGGCGTGCTGAACAACGGGCCGAGGTCAACGTCGAAGCCGAGGTCGGCGAAGGACGAAGCGACGACTTTGGCACCCCGGTCGTGGCCGTCCTGGCCCATTTTGGCCACGAGGATGCGGGGGCGCCGCCCGGCGCGGGCTGCGAACGCGTCGCTGAGGGCGCGGACGTTGTCGTAGGCTTCGGACCCTTCCATGGCCCGTGAAAATACGCCCGAGACGCGACGGTCGGCCGGTTGGAAGCGGGTGAAGACGGCCTCAAGGGCCGCGCTGATCTCGCCGAGCGTGCAGCGGACGCGGGCCGCCGCGACCGAGGCGGCGAGTAAATTGCCCCCGCCGCGCGCCGCCGAGGTCAAGGCGTCGAGGGCCGCTTCGACGGCTCCAGCGTCGCGCGAGGCTTTAAGGGATGCCAAGCCTGCGAGTTGCTGGCGCTGAACCTCGTCTTGGTCCACGACGAGCACCTCGACGTCGTCTTCCTCGTCAACTTGGAAGAGGTTCACACCGATGATCTTATCGCGGCCACGGTCGATGGCCGCCTGCTTGGAGGCGGCGGCTTCTTCGATGCGGAGTTTGGGCAAGCCTTCGTCGATGGCCTTGGCCATGCCCCCCTTCTCGGCAATCTCGGCCATGAGGGTTTCGGCGGAGGCGATCATCTCGGCCGTGAGGTCCTCGAGGACGTGGCTGCCCGCCCAAGGGTCGACGGCGGCCGTGTAGCCGGCCTCGGTTTGGAGGAGCAATTGGGTGTTGCGGGCGATGCGGGCGGACATGTCGGTCGGGAGGGCGATGGCCTCGTCGAGCGAGTTGGTGTGCAGGGACTGCGTGCCACCCATGGTGGCCGAGAGGGCTTCGATGACCGTACGCGCGACGTTGTTCCACGGGTCTTGGGCAGTCAGGGACCAGCCTGAGGTTTGGGTGTGGGTGCGGAGCATTTGGCCTTTCGCATTGGCCCCAAACTCCCCCCTCATCCGGTC
>JBMZAL010000070.1:0-7033 GCA_049611325.1 Flavobacteriales bacterium | reverse complement strand
GTCGGGACGAACGCATCATCCGCTTCCTCACCACGAAGATGGACAAGCACCACATCGCGTACGCCGAAGGCCGTCGCGACAAGTCTAACCGCCAACCAGCAGCCCCTGCAGAAGCAGAAGGCAACGCTGAGGCTTAATCTCTCCCGTTATGGCAGACAAGAAAGTTCGCTACCTGAACCCCATTGACATCGAGACGAAAGCTGAGCGTTACTGCCGCTTTCGCAAGAAGGGCATCAAGTACATCGATTACAAGGATGCTGACTTCCTGTTGATGTTGTGCAACCCACAAGGCAAAATTTTGCCTCGTCGTTTGACCGGCACCAGCTTGAAGTACCAGCGCAAAGCTGCACAGGCCATCAAAAAGGCCCGTCACTTGGCGTTGATGCCTTACGTTGCTGACAACCTCCGTTAATTCCCATTGCCATGAACATCATTCTCAAGCAAGACGTGGAATTGCTCGGCAGCAAGTTTGACGTGGTAACCGTCAAGGACGGATACGCACGCAACTTCCTCATCCCTCAAGGTTTGGCTGTGGCTGCGACCGCATCCAACATGAAGGTCAACGACGAGGTGATTCGCCAGCAAGCGCACAAGGCCGCCAAGGCCAAGGAAGCCGCAGAGGCCATCGCATCCAAGCTCGAAGGTTTGAACCTGAAGCTCGGTGCCAAGGCAGGCGAAAGCGGAAAGATCTTCGGATCCGTCAACTCGATTCAGTTGGCCGACGCCATCCAAGGTGCAGGCTACGACATCGAGCGCAAGCAGATTTCTCTTACCGACGACACCATCAAGGAGTTGGGCGCGTACGAAGCGACCATCAAGCTTCACAAAGAAGTTGTGGTCACTGTGAAATTTGAAGTGGTGGCTGAGTAATCCGCCCCGCACAATCGCATAGAAAAGCCCCGCCTTCGAGCGGGGCTTTTTGCTGGCCCACACTTTGTGCCACAGCGCACCTTTCTCCCCCACTCTGCCTCCTACCTTTGGGCCATGAGCGCGTTCAAACTCGACAGTCCATTCAAGCCCACGGGAGATCAACCGGAGGCGATTCGACAGTTGGTGGAAGGCGTGAACGAGGGGAATGAACATCAAGTGCTGCTCGGGGTGACTGGTTCCGGAAAGACCTTCACCATGGCCAACGTCATTGCGGAGACCCAGCGACCAACGCTCATTCTCAGCCACAACAAAACCCTGGCAGCCCAACTCTACAGCGAGTTCAAAAGCTTCTTCCCGGAGAATTTGGTGGAGTATTTCGTGAGCTACTACGACTACTACCAACCCGAGGCCTTCATTCCTTCTTCAAACACCTACATCGAGAAGGACCTGCAGATCAACGACGAGATTGAAAAACTCCGGCTCTCCGCCACCTCTGCCCTGCTGAGTGGGCGCCGTGATGTCATCGTGGTGGCGAGCATCAGCTGCATCTACGGAATAGGCAACCCCGTGGAATTCCACAAAAACGTGGTCAGCCTCGAGGTCGGCCAGCGCATCACCCGCAATGACCTCCTCCACCGCCTCGTCACCAGCTTGTACAGCCGCGCAGTGAGCGACTTCAAGCGGGGCAATTTTCGGGTCAAGGGAGACACTGTCGACATCCATCTGGCGTACGCCGACCACGCGGTGCGGGTTGAATTTTGGGACGACGAGATTGAACGCATCTCCACCATCGATCCAGAGAGCGGATCACAGTTGCACGTGTTTGAGCAAATCAGTATCTACCCGGCCAACCTGTTTGTGAGCAGCAAGGAGACGACCAACACGGCGGTTTGGGAGATTCAGCAAGACCTGGAAAAACAGAAGGGCTTTTTCAACGAGCAAGCCCGCTTCCTGGAGTCCAAGCGCTTGGACGAGCGGACGTTGTACGACTTGGAAATGATCAAGGAAATTGGCTTCTGCTCCGGGATTGAGAACTACTCGCGGTATTTCGACCGCAGGCAACCTGGAGAACGTCCCTTTTGCCTCCTCGACTATTTCGCCAAAGACTTCCTCGTCGTCATTGACGAGAGCCATGTGACGGTGCCTCAGATTGGCGCCATGTTTGGGGGCGACCGTTCGAGAAAAGTCACCCTCGTCGACCACGGGTTCCGACTGCCCTCGGCACTCGACAACCGCCCCTTGACCCATGACGAGTTTGACAGCATTGTCAACCAAACCATCTACGTCAGCGCCACACCTGCGGATTTTGAGCTTGAGCGTGCGGAAGGGGTCGTGGTGGAACAAGTCATTCGTCCCACCGGCTTGTTGGACCCGCCCATCGATGTGCGACCGTGCGACCACCAAGTCGACGACCTCGTGGTCGAAATCCGCAAAACCTTGGCGGAAGACGAACGCGTGCTCGTCACCACCCTCACCAAACGCATGGCCGAGGAGTTGACCAAATACCTCGACCGACTGAGCATCAAATGCAGATACATCCACTCGGATGTCAAGACGCTGGACCGCGTTGAAATTTTGAGGGAACTGCGGGACGGTGCCATCGACGTGTTGGTTGGCGTCAACCTGCTCCGGGAGGGGCTTGACCTTCCGGAGGTGAGCCTGGTGGCCATCATGGACGCCGACAAAGAGGGCTTCTTGCGCAGCAACCGCAGCCTCACCCAAACGGCAGGTCGCGCAGCGCGGAACGTCAATGGCCGCGTCATCATGTACGCCGACAAAGTGACCGACAGCATGGCGCAGACCATCGAAGAAACATCTCGTCGACGCGCCAAGCAAATCGCCTACAACGAGGAGCACGGACTTTCTCCCCAACAGATCAAGAAGGAGAAGCGAACACTGTTCGAACAGAGCGAGGCGGTGACCAACCGTCCCAAGAACTACGCAGCCGAACCCGACCAAGCCCCCTTGGCGGCCAACGACCCCATCGTGCAAGCCATGTCCGCCGCCGACCTCGACAAGCTGCTGGCCAAGACGAAGCGGGACATGGAACGCGCCGCCAAAGCCATGGAATTCATGGAGGCCGCCAGACTCCGTGACGAGCTCCATGCCCTGGAAGCACGTCGCAAGGAAGTTGGCAAGTAAGTTTGTACCCATGAACTCTCGCGCTTTGTACCACGCCCTTGGCCCCTTGCTTTTGCTGCTGGCGGGTGTGATGAGCGGGTGTCGGAGTGCCGAAACCACCGCACCATCCACCCCCTCGACGGAGGCGACTTGGTCAGAGGTGCCACTGACGCTGACTTCAGTCGCCGTCCAAGGGGACGACCTCGTGGCTGTGGTGCAATACGGTGGCGGTTGTGGCGAACACACACTTCACCTGGAAGCCAATGGCCCGATGCTCAAAAGCCTTCCCCCCAAGCAACCGCTTCGGGTGGTGCATCGTTCTTCTGGAGACGCCTGCCGCGCCATGATTGTCGACACACTCGTGGCCCCTTTGACTTCCTTCCGCGGAACCCCACGTGGCACCACGGTGCTGATGTTGGAGGGATGGGAGGAAAACCTGTACTACGCATACCCTTGATCTTGAAACCATGACCCGATTTCAAACCCTTTGGATGACCCTGGCCCTGTGCGGCTTGACCCTCCAAGCTTCTGCCCAAATCACCTACGGAGGTTCTCCATGGACGGAGGGCGCGCGTCCCGAAGCCGTGACCATGCCCGCCATTGACCGTGCGGCACTTGCCGCGGAAGACGCCGTGACGGACCGCTACAAGGAAGCGCCTTGGCGGTTTGGCGTGGAACACGAGATGGCCTTGAATCCCGTCGAACACGGGACGTGGACGGTGGAGCAAGGCCACCGCGTGTGGCGTTTGGCCCTCGCTGCCGAGGGGGCAACGAGCATGTCTTTGAGGTTTGACACGTACCGCGTTCCCAAAGGGGGACAAATGTTCGTGTACGCAGCGGACGGCAGCGACGTGTTGGGCGCCTTGGACCACCGCAACATGAAAGACTGGGGCGGCTTGGCCGTGGGCGTCATTGCCGCCGAAGAAGTCGTGGTGGAATACCGTCAGCCCTTGAGCGTGGTGGAGATGCCTGAGCTCAACATCGACCAAGTGGTGCAGGGATACCGTGCCCTGAGCGGATGGCCCCATGCCGACCGTGGGCCGTTTGGCAACAGCGGACAGTGCAACATCAACGTCAACTGTCCCGAGGGCGCCACGTGGGCCACGGAAAAGCGCAGTGTGGCCCTCATCGTGCAAGGCGGCTACAGCGTCTGCACAGGAAACCTGCTGAACAACACCGCCAACGACGGAACTCCGTACTTCTTGACGGCCAACCACTGTTTGGGCAATCCAGGCAACTGGGTGTACTACTTCAACCACGAGTCCGCCACCTGCACAGGCAACAACGGCCCCACCAACCAGAGCATCAGCGGAGGCACTTTGCTCGTCAACAGCGGCCAATCGGATGTGGCCTTGATTGAATTGAGTCAAACGCCCCCTGCCGGTTTCAACGTGCAATACGCAGGTTGGGACGCCTCAGGCGTGACGCCTTCAAGCACGGTGGGCATCCATCACCCCTCAGGGGACGTCAAGAAAATCTGCTTTGACGACGACAGCCCTTCACAGCAAAATGCGGGCGGCGCGGCGGTGTGGTACATCAGCGAATGGGAACTCGGCGTGACCGAGCCTGGATCGTCAGGGTCTCCCCTCTTTGACCAAAACCACCGCGTCATTGGCCAATTGTACGGAGGGTCTGCAGCATGCACAGGCAGCGTCAACAACGGCCAACCCGACTGGTATGGGCGGTTTGACGTCAGCTGGGGATTGGGGCTTTCTGACTACCTCGACCCCGCAGGCTCAGGAACCGAAGTGTGGGACGGCTACCCCGATGGCGCCGTGACCTTCACCAACGATGCCGGCGTGAACATCACGGGCTCTCCTGAAGGTGTGCTGTGCGGTGCGGAACAAGTGACCATTGAAGTCACGTTGACCAACACCGGCGAAAACACCTTGACCAGCTGCATGCTCGAATACAGCATCAACGGCGGAGCCACCCAACAACAGTCTTGGGCAGGGTCGCTCGAGCCCTTCGAGACGGATGTCGTGACACTTCCTTCCTTCACTTCCCAAGGCGGCACCAACACCGTGGAAGTGACGGTCACCACACCCAATGGTGTGGCTGACGAGAACGCCCTGAACAACACCACCACGGTGGAGTTCACCTCCTACGAAGGCCCCACGTTCAACTACACATTGACCTTGGTGTTGGACGATTACGGCAGCGAAACGGCGTGGACGCTCAAGCGTTTGGGCCAAACCCTCTACGAAGGCGGTCCGTATCAAGATGGCACGAACGGCGAAGTGGTGACGGTCGATTTCTGCCTGGAAGAAGGGTGTTACCTCTTCCGCATCACCGACGCTTACGAAGATGGCATGTGCTGTGACTTCGGAAATGGCAGCTGGACCGTCACAGACCCCAACGGTGTGGTGGTGGACACGGGCGGAGAATTTGGTGCGTCTGAGCAGATTCAATTCTGTGCCGACGAATCGTTGGGCCTCTCTGACCTCGAAGGCCAAACCGTGCAGGCCTACCCCGTCCCCACGTCCAACGACGTGACGGTTGCGTGGCCCGAAGCGTCGGGAGAGGCCTGCGTGTTGGATGCCATGGGACGCCAGATTCTTTGTGAATCCGTCCGTGACACCCAAACCACGTGGAGCACCGAGGCATGGGCCGAAGGGACCTACCTCGTCCAATGGCGCAGCGATGCGGGACGCGTGGTCATGACCCGCATTTCCGTCGTGCGCTAACCCATGTGGCTGTCCCTTCTCGGCGCATCGATCCAAGGCCTTTGGGCCTGGCGCTGGGATGGAGTCAAGATCCTGGACGCCTCTGAACTGCCTTTTCAAGGCTGCGTCAGCGTGGTGGTGTGCTGCCACAACGAGGCCACGCGTCTCCCCCATTTTGCAAGGGGACTGCGTCCCGCGCTGGACGCGGCCGAGAAAGCAGGTTGTGTCGTTGAGGTGGTGGCGGTCAACCACGGCAGTTCCGACCGCACCGGCACAGTGCTCGATGCCTTGGCCAAGGAAGACGCACGGTGGCTTGTGGTGCACCTCGCGCGCACCATGGAAAGCAAAAAAGAAGCCTTGGCCGCAGGCATCGCAGAGAGCCAAGGCGACGTGCTGGTGCTGCTCGATGCGGATTGTGCACCTGTGGACGCCTGTTGGCTCGCCAACATGACGCAAGGTGCGGAGACCGCTTGGGACGTCGGTGTGGGCATCAGCCTTCCCCTGACCTCAGATTCCATGTCTTTTTTGGCCCGCATGCAGAGGCTGGAAGCGAGACGGTTGGCGCAGCGGGCCGTGGGTGCTGTGGACGCGGGGCAGCCGTACCTCGCCTTTGGCCGGAACCTGGCGTTCACGCGGGACATGTGGACACGTGCCGGGGGGTTCGACGCGCACCTCGACGTGCCTTCGGGCGACGACGATTTGTGGCTGCAGGAAGCCGTAAAATGCGGCGCGCGCGTGGCCTCCAAGACGTCACGCACAGCCCAAACTGCCTCGGAGTGGCCCGCGACGTGGAGGCTGTGGAGGCGGCAAAAAACGCGGCACTTCACCGCCAGCCCGTCCTATCCCAGGCGCGTCAAGGTCAGGTTGTTGGTGCCTGGATTGGGATGGGGGCTGCTCGTCGCCGGGGTTGTCCACAATCCCTCGGGGACATCCGTCGGGCTTGCCGGGTGCGCGTTGTTGGCACGCACACTTACCTTCGGGAAGTTCTTGCACCGGGCTGGCCTGCCACGACGCGAGGCATGGGAACTCCTGATGGAACCTGTGGTGAGCGCGTTTCGGTTTTGGGCTTGGTGCAAAGGCTCAACCTCAGAATCGACCTCATGGAAGTGAATCCCAACCTCTCGGAAAAAGCGCAATACGACTATGCGCTGGTGTTGCGCGCGACGAAGGAGAAGGATCAAAAGGCCTATGCCGAGCTCATGCAACGCTACGAAGGGGCCATCTTCCATTTGATCAAGCGCATGGTGTTCAGCGAAGACGACGCCGAGGATTTGACCATTGAGACGTTCACCAAGGCATTCAAGCGCTTGAATCAGTACACCCCTGCGTTTGCGTTCTCGACGTGGTTGTTCAAAATCGCATCCAACCACACCATC
>JBMZAL010000069.1:0-7053 GCA_049611325.1 Flavobacteriales bacterium | reverse complement strand
AGTCTTATGAAGCATTTCTTTACACTCATTGCCGCTGCAATGACATTCATGATCTCCGGATGGAGCCAAACCGTGGTCGACATCGTGGTCGACAGCGAGGACCACACTGTACTTGAAGCTGCCGTTGTGGAGGCAGGCCTGGTGGAGACCCTCCAAGGGGAAGGACCATTCACCGTGTTTGCGCCCACCGACGCCGCGTTCACAGCCCTCTTGACTGCCCTTGACGTGGAGGCAGCAGATCTGCTCGGACTGCCTCAGTTGGGAGACATTTTGACCTACCACGTTGCGGGGGTCGAAGCGATGAGCACAGACCTTTCGGATGGCCAAATGGTCACCACTGTCAACGGCCAAGATGTCACCATTTCCATCATGGGGGAGACCGTGATGATCAACGGCTCAGCCACGGTGACTGTGGCGAACCTTGACGCCACCAACGGCGTCGTACACGTGATTGATGCGGTACTCGTTCCAGCCATCATCAACGGGTGCACCGACATGATGGCGTGCAACTACAGCTTGGTTGCGAACACGGACGACGGTTCTTGTGTGTTGCCAGGCGACATGTGTGACGATGGCGACGACGCCACGGTCAATGACATGGTCGGTGAAGACTGCATGTGTGCAGGCATCCCTGCAACGGTGGTTGACATCGTGGTTAACAGCGAAGACCACACGTTGCTTGAAGCGGCTGTCATTGAAGCAGGCCTTGTGGAAGCGTTGAGCGCTGAAGGTCCTTTCACTGTGTTTGCGCCAACCGACGCAGCGATCACAGCCTTGATCGAAGCCCTCGAAATCACCGCAGACGATTTGTTGGCGCTGCCCAACCTCGGTGACATCCTCCAATATCACGTGGTGGCTGGTGCCGCAATGAGCGGCGATTTGACCGACGGTCAGGAAATCGAAACCTTGCTCGGTGAAAACGTCACCGTGACCATCAACATGGATGGCGTATTCATCAACGACGCGCAGGTCACTGTGGCCGACATTGAGGCCGACAACGGGGTGGTGCACGTCATCGACGCCGTGTTGTTGCCACCTGCACCTGCGACCAACACCGTGGTGGACATCATCGTGAACAGCGAGGATCACACGACCTTGGAAACCGCAGTGGTTGCAGCCGGTTTGGTGGAGACACTGAGCGGTGAAGGTCCTTTCACAGTGTTCGCGCCAACGGACGCGGCGTTTGCCAACCTTCCCGAGGGCACGTTGGACGCTGTGTTGGCCGACAACGACTTGTTGACCGCCATCTTGACCTACCACGTGGTGGGCAGCACGGCCTTGAGCACAGACTTGTCTGACGGCATGATGGTGACGAACCTCAATGGTACAGACTTGACTGTGACCATCGACATGGAGATGAACGTGTTCATCAACAACGCGCAAGTGACTGTGGCGGACATTGCAGCAGACAACGGTGTGGTGCACGTCATCGACGCGGTGTTGTTGCCCCCAACCCCAGACAACATTTACGAGGCAACTGCCACTTGGAATGTGATGCCAAACCCAGCGAAAGATGTGCTGACTTTGACGGGTGTGAACCCCGCTGCGACGTTGGCGCTTCTCGACATGACGGGGCGCACTGTGCGCGAGTTCGCGCAAGGCACGACGGTCTTGACCGTGGGTGACTTGACCCCAGGTACTTACATGTTGACGGTCAACGACGGCCGCAACCTCGAATTGAAAAAGATCATGGTGCAGTAAGGCACCGATTGAAAGCATGGAAAAGGCCCCTTTCGAGGGGCCTTTTTTTGTGTCTATAATGTTGTGAAAAGGGCGGGTGTCCGGTCAGGAGGTGCAGTGCTGCAGTGCGCCCAACAGGTCGGGGTATCTCCATTGAAATCCGGCGTCGAGGAGGCGAGAGGGGCGCACGTTTTGGCCTTCGAGCAGCAGCGACGACATCTTGCCCATGGCCAAAGCGAGGGCAAAGCCTGGGACCTTGGGTGCCCAATGCGGTCGATTCAGGGCCTTGGCCAACAATTGGGAGAATTCCTCGTTGGTGTTGGCGCGGGGTGCCACGACGTTGTAGGCGTTGTAGGCCTCTGGATTAGCCGCGGCCCATGTGATGAACTGAATGACGTCCTCGAGGTGAATCCAGCCCATATGCTGTTGACCTGAGCCAAGGGGAGCGCCAAGGCCCAATTTGTAAATCGGGAGCAGCTTGGCCAAGGTGCCCCCTTCTGGCGACAGCACCAATCCCAGACGCATTCGGACCAGGCGAAACGTTTCGCTGTCCTCCGGTTGCGATGCACACTCCCACGCCTCAGCGACATCCGCGAGGAAGCCTTGGCCTTTGGGGGATTGCTCGTCGCAAAGCTCCGGCGCATGGCCATAGATGCCGATCGCGGAGGCTTGAATCCATGTGCCTGAGAACCCTGTCTGCACAAGCGCTTCACGCAGCAGGTGGGTGCCCAGCGTCCGGCTTTCAAGGATGGCCCTGCGGTGCGATCCTGTCCAGCGTTGGCCGACAGAGGCCGCGGCCAAATGAACGACCACATCCACCCCCTCCAGTGCTTCCAAGGGGAATTCACCTCGAGAGGGAGACCATACAAACGGCGTCGAACCGTGGACCGACCGCGCACTGCGTCCGAGCGTTCGAACCGCGTGCCCGTCGTCGACCAATGCCTTGACCAAGGCCTGTCCGATCATTCCTGTGGCGCCTGTCACCAACCAAGATTGAAGTTTCATGCGTATCTTATAGTTTGGAGAGTCCCTCCAGACACACTAACCACTTGACTGACCCCATGTTCGATTCACCCTCGCGACTCGGCTTCTCCGGCCTGTTGACGGCTTTTGGGCTGTGGCTTTCGGTGCTTGGCGTGCAAGCGCAGGGAGATGTCGATTTGGATGAAGGGGTGATGTCCCACAACATGGAAGCGGTGGCTTTCATTCCCGTCGCAGACATGCTGACCGAAAAAGTGAATGACATCGCCTCGTGGTACGACGAGGAGGAGGGCATCACGTATTTGCTCGTGGGGTGTGAAAACGGCACGGCCTTGTTCCGGATGCTGCCCGGCGCGCGTCCCATCTTCATGGGGAAGTTGCCCACCCAGACAGTCACGAGTCTGTGGCGAGACATCAAAGTCGTTCATGACCACGCCTACATCGTCAGTGAAGCACCAGCCCACGGCATGCAGGTGATGGACCTTGAAGCACTTCGGTCTTGGTCGCCGTTGGATGGTCCTGTGACGTGGGCGCCCGACACGGTGGTTTCGCCCCCCAGCACGGCGCACAATTTGGTGGCCTTCGAAGAAGCATCCAAAGTCATTCAGGTGGGAACGTCCACGATGAGCGGTGGTGCGGTCATCTTTGACGTTTCAGACCCGACGGCTCCTTCTTTGATCGGGGGCGTGAGCGAGTGGGGCAGTCTTCACGATGCACAGGCTTTGATTTACAATGGTCCTGATGCCGCACATGTGGGCAAGGAAATTTTGTTCGCCGCGGGTGGGGAGAGTCTCTGGATTTTGGACATCACCGACGCGAGTGACGTCCAGCTGATTGGTGCTTCGACCTACACCAATCCCCACTTTTCGCATCAGGTGTGGGTCTCTGATACCCACGACCATGCCTTTTTGGGAGATGAGCTCGATGAGACGTCCGCAGGGGGAGGCACCCGTACGGTGGTGTTTGATTTGACCGACCTGGATCATCCCCAAGAAGTGGAGGTGTACGAAGCAGAGACCACGGCGTCAGACCACAACCAATACACCCATGGGGAGTGGTTGTTTCAAAGCAACTATCGTGCAGGATTGCGCATGCTCAGCGATGCCTGGCCGCAATCCAACGTGTTGACGGAACGCGGTTTTTTTGACCCGCTGGAAGAAAGTTTCGGACCGGGTTTTCAGGGCGCTTGGTCGCATGTCATTTGCGAGGAGGAAGGGGTCTTGGCGTTCACGTCCATCAACGAAGGTCTTTGGGTGGTGCGTCCCCGTTTTGCCCGCTTGGACAACGTGGCAATTAGCCTGTGTGAACCAGGAACCATCCCAACCCCCAATGTGTGGAGCATGACATTGAAAGTTGAAGAGGGGTGGGCCTTTCCGATCGACGTCCAAGTGGAGGGGGTGGTGATGACCACGGGGCAAGACAACGGTTGGACGGTCACGGCGCCAGGAAGCACCCTGCTCTATTTTGAGGCGTGGGGATTGCCCGGTGTGCAGCCCAGAGTCAAACTGACTTCCCAGCGTTCAACGTGGTCGTTGAACATGCTGACTCCAGATGCCCTTTGGTTTGCGCATTACGAGGACGCCGATGGGGACGGGTTTGGCAATCCGAATATGCCTGTATGGGGTTGTGGGGACCTGCCAGGCACCTCGACGTTGCCCTTGGATTGTCAGGATTGGAATGCCAACACCTATCCGCAGGCCCCCGAATTGTGTGACGGGTGGAACAACGACTGCGACGACGAAGTCGATGAGGGAACGGCCCAATTGGTGTGGTATGCCGATGCGGATGGCGACGGGTTTGGCAATCCCAATGCACCGGTGGCGTTGAGCTGCACTCCGCTGACCGAACGCGTCTTGACACCCGGAGACTGCAACGACAATGAGGCGACGATGTACCCTGGTGCACCGGCGTTGGAAGATGGCATGGACAACAACTGTGACGGCGTCATTGCCGATCTCGAACTCAACCCCTGTCCCGGTGATTTTGATTTGGACGGCAACCGGACCATCAACGACATGCTTCAGCTTCTCTCCAATTTTGGGTGCGAGGCAGGTTGCTCGTCGAGCATGGACAACCAAGACACCGTCGACACGGCGGATTTGCTGTTGTGGTTGGGGGTCTTCGGACTGGATTGCGACTGAACGAGGTCACTTTGCGGCTCAATGCTCCGCTTGTTGCTGTTCGTGCATGGTGGCGTAGAGCCCACCGGCTTGAAGCAGCTCTGCATGCGTGCCTTCCTCCACCAGTTTCCCTTCGTCCATGACGAGGATGCGGTCGGCGCCACGCAGAGAGGCCAAGCGGTGACTGACCATGATGGTGCATGCGGCTTCTTGTCGTTGAATGGCGGACAAAATGGCGTCCTCCGTCTCGGTGTCCACCGCGGACAAACAGTCGTCGAGCAGCAACATTGTGGGGGCCTTGATGAGCGCCCGAGCGATGCTGATGCGTTGCTTTTGGCCGCCGCTCAAGTTCACCCCACGTTCCCCAAGCAGCGTGTTGTAGCGATGCTCAAATCCTTCGATGTCACCGGCAACACCTGCGTCTGTTGCGGCTTGTTCAATTTGGGTCAAGGAGGGGGTGTCGTGTTCGCTGCCAAAAGCGATGTTGTTGGCAATCGTGTCGCTGAACAAGAACACATCTTGGGGGACGTAGCCAAACCCTGACCGCATGGCCTTCAATTCCCATTCGTGGAGCGGGGTTCCATCCAGGGCAATCGTGCCGGAGGACGGATCCATCATTCTCATGGCCAACTGCAGGATGGTGGACTTGCCGCTGCCCGTTCGTCCCGTGATGCCCAAGGTTTCTCCTACGTTCACGGAGAAGCTGACTTGGTCCAAGGCTTGGATGCCGGTCTCGGGATAGGTCCAAGTGACGTTGTCAAACGTCAAGGCCGGGGCGTTGGACAGAAGTGTTGTCCGTGCTTCGGGGGCCGATTGAACCGCGGATTGTGCGTGCAAAAAGTCCAAGATGCGTGCCATAGAGGCTTCGGCTTTTTGGACCAATGAAGTGACCCAGCCCACCGATGCAAACGGCCAGGTAAGCAGGTTGACGTAGAACACGAATTGGAAGATGTGGCCCAGGTCCAAGTGGCCCGCAGCCACGCGGTGGCCGCCCACATACACGGTGAGAATTGTGCTGAGTCCGACCAGCAGCACGATCAGGGGCATGAACATGGCCTCCACTTTCACGAGGTCCAACACCCGCATCTTGTAGAGGTCGGTTTCGATGTCAAACCGCGCGGCAGCGGCCTTTTCGCGGTGAAAGCTCTTCAGGACACGCATGCCGGCGATGTGCTGCTGCACGAAGCTGGAGACTGCGCTTTGGGCTTGTTGCTTGGCGTCGCTTTTCCGATGGATGTTGGCGGAGATGAAGTAGATGCCTGCAGACATCAAAGGGAGGGGGAGCAGGGCAAAGGCCGTCAAGACCGGGTCGATGTACAGCATGACGCCGACCACGAGGGACACCAAGACCGTCAGATTCAAGGAGTACATGATGGCCGGGCCAAGGTACATGCGGACGTTGCTGACATCTTCGCTGATCCGATTCATCAAGTCGCCGGTGTCGTGGGCTTTGTAAAAGGTGGTGTCCAGCGTCTGGTAATGGTCGTAAATCGCGGCTTTCAAGTCGTACTCAACCAACCGGCTCATGACGATGACGGTTTGGCGTGTGAGGAAGGAAAACACGCCTTTGATGAGGTATGCCAGCAGGAAAAGCCCTGCCTGCGCCAATCCGATCCAAACCACCAGATCCAGCACATCTTGACGGCTGGAAGGAGCTTGTTCAGGCGCGACATCAGCGCCCACAAGCGCGCCGAGCCAGGTGAGGTTGTCGGGAATGCGAACTTCTTTGGAAGACAACTCGTCAAATGTTGCGCCGTCGTTGAGGGGCACCAAGAAATCGCGGTTGGCGTCATTCAATGCATTGACGCCTTCCCCAATCATTGAGGGGGCCCACACGGCAAACACATTCGTGAATGCGATGAACACCACTCCGAGGAACAACCGCCCGCGGTAGTTCCAAATCATCGGGTTGAGAGAGAACAGGGATTTCATCGTCGTCGTAGCCTCGCGTCAGAACGCAAAGTTCCACGAAACCGACGGCAAAATCGGGAAAAGGCTCACTTGTTTGGCCTGAATCTCCAACGTTCCTTCCAGCAGGTCGCCTTCGTTGTCGAAGAACAGGAAGTAGGGGTTGGCGCGGTTGTAGAGGTTGTAAATGCTGAAGACCCAACGGCGGTCCACCTTGCGATCGGTGTCGTTTTTCTTCGGGAAGAAGGTCGCACTGATGTCTGCGCGGTGGTAGGGAATCATGCGGTAGCCGTTGCGCGATCCGTAGACGTCGGTGACATAGCCTTCAAGGAAGTAGCGTTGCACGGGGAGGGTGAGGGTGTTT
>JBMZAL010000068.1:0-7199 GCA_049611325.1 Flavobacteriales bacterium | reverse complement strand
CGATGGAGGGGTGCAAATGTAGGTGATTTTCTTCCACAGAAAAAGCCGCGGAACAAAGTAGATTTGCAAGAGCGCATCTGGCCATCAACCCACACCTCCCATGAAGATTTCAGCCCGTTGGATCCAACAGTTGTTTCCGTTTGACGTTTCCGTCGAACAGGCGGCCCAAGTCTTGACAGCCACAGGCCTCGAAGTGGAAGGCGTGGAACACGTCGAGGACGTGCCTGGCGGCCTCGCTGGGGTCGTGGTGGGACACGTGACCTCGGTCGCGCCTCACCCCAATGCAGACCGGCTTCGGTGTTGCAAGGTGGACGTCGGAACCGATGTCCTCGACATCGTTTGCGGTGCGAGCAACGTGGCAGAGGGACAAAAAGTTCCCGTCGCCACAGTGGGATGCACCCTTCACCCTGCCGAAGGCGAGCCGTTCAAAATCAAGAAAGGCAAAATCCGAGGCGAGGTGTCTCTGGGCATGATTTGTGCCGAAGACGAATTGGGCCTCGGGGCGAGCCATGACGGCATCCTCGTGCTCGATGACGCAGCACAAGTGGGACAGCCCCTGGCTGAATTCATTGGCTTGGAAGGAGACGACGTCATCGAAATTGGATTGACGCCCAACCGCAACGATGCCATGGGGCATTGGGGGGTGGCGCGCGACTTGCGGTCCGGGCTGATGCACGGCACCGTCGACGGGGTCGGCCCCATGGGAGTGGGACCGTTGACCCTCCCCGAAACCACCTCGTTGGAAGAGGCCTTGACCCATGGCTGCAGCGTCACCCTCGACGTGCAAGCCCCTGAAGACTGTCCGCATTACCTGGCTGTGGAGTTGCACAACGTCACGGTGGCGCCGAGCCCAGACTGGGCCCAAAAGCAATTGCGCGCCATTGGCGTGCAGCCCATCAACAACGTGGTGGACGCCACCAACTTGGTGCTGCATGAGTTTGGCAATCCGCTTCACGCGTTTGACCTCGCCAAGATTGAGGGCGGGCAAGTGGTTGTTCGGAAAGCCACGGCGAAGGAGCCGTTCGTGACACTGGACGACCAGGCGCGAGAACTGGACGCGAAAGACTTGGTGATCGCCGACCACAAGGCCCCCATGTGTCTCGCAGGGGTCTACGGTGGCGCGCACAGCGGCGTCAGCGAAGGCACGACCTCCGTGCTGCTTGAGGCCGCCTGGTTCCACCCGGTGACCGTGCGGAAGACCGCCAAGCGTCACACCCTCAGTACCGACGCCAGCTTCCGCTTTGAGCGCGGCGTCGATCCCGCATCCGTCCGATTGGCCGCCGAACGCTGCGTCCGTTTGTTGCAAGAATGGGCCGGCGCAGAGGTCCAAGGTGCCGTCGAGTTTAAGGGCACGCCACGGGTGGAAAATGCCACCGTGGAATTGAAGTTGTCTTGGCTCTTTGGGTTCCTTGGTACGACCATCGATGAGGCGCGTCTGACGTCCATCCTGACGTCGCTTGACATCGAGGTGGCAACACGCGCCGAAGACCTCTGGACCCTCCACGTGCCGGCGTACCGAAGCGACGTTACACGCCCGGCAGACATTGCCGAGGAAGTGCTGCGCATTCATGGATTCGACCACGTGCCCCTTCCCGATCGCATGACCGGCACCCTCGAAATCCCTGCCAAGCCCAACCGCGAGGACGTGCTGTTTGGCTGGCGTGAGCTGCTGGTCAGTTTGGGGTTCACCGAAATCATGTCCAATTCGTTGACCAAGGCGTCGTACGCGGAGCTCGTGGTGGACCGCGATTTGGACCCTGCCGCAAGCGTGCACATGCTCAACCCCCTGAGCAACGACCTCGGCGCGATGCGTCAAAGCCTCGTGTTTCAAGGATTGGAGGCGATCGCGCGGAACACCAACCACAAGCAACCCGACTTGCGTCTCTTCGAATTTGGTCGGACGTACACGAAGGGAAGTCAGGAAGACGGAAGCACCCGCTACATCGAAAAGGAACACCTCAGCATGTGGGTGACGGGGCGTTCTTTCCCCGAGTCTTGGAACCGGGCCAAAGGCAAAGAGGGCCAATCCGATCTGTTCACGCTGAAGCACGCGGTGGAAACGCTCCTCGAACGCGCGGGGCTGACCGTGGTGGCCGACGTGGAACCCTCGGCCGAAGGTTTGCTGGTGGAAGGCGTCTTGTTGCGTCACCGCAACGGCAATGAAGTGGGACGTTGGGGCATGGTTCAGCCCTCTGTGGCCTCGGCCTGTGGGGTGGACGAACCCGTCTTTTGGGCCGACTTTGATGTCGCTCAACTGTGGAAAGCCGTGAAGAAGCGGAAAGTCAAGGCCAAGGAGTTGCCGAAGTTCCCCTCGGTGCGACGCGATTTGGCCTTGGTGGTCGACCGCAGCATGACGTATGAAACGCTCCAACAAGCCGCGCTGGGCGCCGAGAAGAAGTTGCTGAAAAGCGTCACCTTGTTCGACGTGTACCAAGGCAAGGGACTGGAGGAACATGAAAAGAGCTACGCGATGGCCTTCACGCTTCAGCATCCGGACGCGACGCTGAACGACAAACAAATTGAATCGGCCATGAGCCGCATCTTGAACGCGCTTCAATCGGCCGGTGCACGCCTTCGCTAAGCCATGAAATCACGTCCCATCCTCCATCCACCCATCCAGGTTTCCCACCTGTATTACCGCTTGACGCGCATCTTGGTTTGGGGAGGCATCACGCGTTATTACAGCATCAGCGGATTGGATGACTTTGACTCGTTGCCGGCTCCAGGAACCCCCACCATCTTCATTGGAAACCACCAAAACGGCATGATGGACCCGATGCCGTTTTGTGGCTTTGTGCCGCAACAGATCCATTGGCTGACGAGGGCGGACGTGTTTTGGAATCCCGTGGCGAGACACATTCTCTTTGGGTACAACCAAATGCCAGTGTACCGTCAGCGCGACCGCGTCGACCAACTTCGGGAGCGCAACGACGTCATTTTTGATGCGTGCGTCGACCGCATGCATGCCGGGGCAGCCATGGGCATTTTTCCGGAGGGCAATCACAACCCGTTTCCCTCGCTTCGCGCATTGAAGGGGGGATTGGCGGAAATGTTGGCCCGAGCCGCACGACGTCATCCCGAGTTGAAGTCCATTCAATTGGTGCCCATCGGGCTGGACTACGAACACTATTTGGATTGGCGGAGGCGCTTCCGCGTTCGCGCAGGCCAAGCCATTCCATTTGCCGATTTGCTGCAAGAGGACGGCACCATCGACAAGCCCGCCCTCAATGCTCGTGTCCGTGAGGCCTTCAAGCGCATCATGGTGGATTTGCAACCCGAGGATGCGCAACCCCATTTGCATCCCGCCCTGCGGGCACACCGCACCACGGAAATGCCCCAAGAGACTTGGAAACCGTTCACAGCGCAACTCGCGGCTTGGGAAAAGCGATGGACGGAGGACGAGGGCTGGAGCCAGCGCGTCAAAGACACCCAAGCCCAATGGCACGAGGCGTGGAAAGAGGCTGGCTCACCTGGACGACCTGAAGCATGGGGCACAAGCAAAGAAGACATCCGGAAGTCCAAGCCTTGGGCTGCGTGGTTGCACCCGATCGCCATGTTGGCCAACCTGCCCACATATCCGGCGCAGTGGTTCGTCACGCGCTACGTCGACAAGACCATCAAAAACCGCGAATTCGTGCCCACCATGCGGCTGGGCCTTGGCATCGTGCTGTTTCCCGTGTGGTGGTTCCTGCTGTCCATCGTCGCGGGGCTGATGGCGCCTGCAGGATGGGGATGGCTGACCGCGGGGTTGCTCTGGTTCTGGGGCCAAGCCGGGTCGCGCTTCTTTGCCTGGTCCACCACCCAAAAGCACGATCGCGCAGATGCCTTGGATGGGCAGGCATTCTGGCATGACTCCGGGATGGCGAAGGTTCGCGACGCTTGGAAAGCCTACCTGAAGGCAGTGAACAACTGAGGTGCTACAGCCCATGGAGGTCGCCTTTTTTGTCTCATCTTCGTGTTAAGACAGCCTTCACATGTCCTTTACCTCCGATGAACATACCCGTGATGAACTTCGAGCCATGGGCAAGCAACGCATTCTGCTCGTCGACGACGAGCCAGACATCCTCGAATTCATCGAATACAACCTCGCCAAAGAAGGCTATGACGTTCACACGGCCGGCAACGGACGAGACGGGGTGGCTCTGGCCAAAAAGCTTCTCCCGGACTTGGTTCTCCTCGACGTCATGATGCCAGAAATGGACGGCGTTGAAGCGTGCACCGAAATCCGTGAGGACAAGTCCCTTGGACAGACCATTGTGGCCTTTTTGACTGCACGTGGGGAGGACTACAGCCAAATCGCAGGTTTTGAAGCCGGTGCCGACGACTACATCCTCAAGCCAGTGAAACCCCGCGTTCTCTTGTCCCGAGTGCAGGCCTTGCTGCGGCGCAAGAAATCCGCAAGCTATGTGGGGGGCGATTACGACGGAACAGGGTTGATGATCGACCCCGAACGCTATGTGGTCATCCACGACGGCAAGGAGATGTCCCTGCCCAAAAAGGAATTCGAGTTGCTCAGTTTGCTGGCGTCCCAGCCCGGACGGGTCTTCAGCCGCGAAAACATCCTCGCGAGTGTGTGGGGGACCGATGTGGTGGTGGGTGACCGCACCATCGACGTGCACATCCGCAAGCTGCGGGAAAAGTTGGGGGAACACTACTTCAAGACTGTCAAAGGCGTCGGATACAAGTTTGTCGGCTGATGGCGGGTCAAAGTCCGCGCTCTGTTTCGATTCAAGCCGGCATTGCCGTTGGTTTGCTGACCTTGGTCGCCGTGGGGATTGCCCTGCGGACAGATAATGTCGGTGGACAATGGTGGCTTCCACCCCTTTCTGGACTTGTGGTCGGTGCCGTCTGCTACATTCTGGTCTACCGCCAATTGGGCGTCTACATCCAGGACCGCGTCCGCATCATCTACAAGACCATTCGTCGTTTCAAGGGATCGAGCAGCAACCTGAACTTCGACATGAACAGTGACATCGTGGAGCAGGTGAATCAAGATGTCATGTCTTGGGCCGAATCTCAAATTGACGAAATCACCAACCTCCGAGAGGCGGACACGTTTCGAAAAGAGTTCATCGGCAACCTTGCCCATGAATTGAAAACGCCCATCTTCAATATCCAAGGCTTCATCCTCACCCTGCTGGAGGGGGGCCTAGACGACCCCGAAATCAACCGAAAGTTTCTGTTGAAGGCGGCCAAAAACGTCGAACGTATGTCGGGACTTCTTGAAGACCTTGACGTCATCACGAAAATGGAAGCCGGCAACCTCGACATCGAGCTGGTGCCCTTTGATTTGCTCGAGATCGTGCGCGAAACCATCGAGAGTCTCGAACCCAAAGCCAAGCGCAACAACATCGAGTTGAGCATCACCAAAGGCATGGATGGATCCAAAGTGATGGTCTTGGGCGATGCTTCCAAACTCGTTCAGGTCTTGACCAACCTCATCGTCAACAGCATCAACTACGGCACCGAAGGGGGACGGACAGAGGTGCGATACTACGACGCCGAAGACAGCATTTTGGTGGAGGTGGCCGACACAGGCATTGGCATTCGGGAAGAAGACTTGCCGCGGGTGTTCGAGCGATTCTATCGGGTGGACAAATCGCGTTCACGCCATGCAGGCGGCTCGGGATTGGGATTGGCCATTTGCAAGCACATCATTGAGACGCACGGCCAAACCATCAATGTGCGCAGCACTTACGGCGAGGGATCAACGTTCAGCTTCACGCTGGAGAAGGCCTGACCCCGCCACATTCACAAAGGGATTGCCCTGTTTCTCCGCACCCACGGTGGTGGGCCCGCCGTGACCAGGCCACACCACCATGTCGTCAGGCAACGTGTAGAATTGGGTCAGGATGCTTGTCTTCAAATCCGGGGCGTGGCTGCCGGGCAAGTCGGTTCGGCCGATGCTTCCCTGGAACAACACGTCTCCGCCAATCGTCCACCCATGTTCGTGGCACACAAAGGCCACATGGCCCGGTGCATGACCCGGGACAAACCGCACCTCAAGTTGGGCTTGGCCACAGTCGATGACCTCCCCTGGCACCAAATCCATCACCACGTCCGGCAAGGGGTCCATGGACACCCCGTACATCTGAGCCGCAATGGGCCCGCGATGGTAGGTCTCTTCATCGAGCGGGTGCATGCGCGGAAGCAGTCCGTACGTGTCCTTCATCCACTGGCATCCCATGACGTGGTCGAGGTGGCCGTGCGTCAACAAGACTTGAACCGGCTGCGCGCCCAAGGAGTCGCAAATGCGTTGAAATGCTTGTCTTTCTTGCGGCGAGGCCATGCCCGGATCGACCACCGTCAATGAACCGTTTCCGTGATTCACAACATAGGTTTGCTCTCCAAACACGTTGCATGTAAGTGGTTGCACCATGGGGCGTAATTTCGGGAAGAATGTTTGGCTCCCTCCATCCTCTCCGTCTTGAAATGCGCCGTGTTGGCATGGCGCTCGCATGGCTGTGCATGTGGATGACTCCTGGGGCGGCTTGGGGGCAATTCACCGACGGCATCAACGTCGAGTTTGGCAAAAACCGGGTGCAATACCGCAGCTTCGAGTGGCAGTATTTCGAACAAGGTCTGTTCGAGGTGTACCACTACCGCGAGGTGGACCAAATCGCCGGCCAAGTCGCACGCATTTTGGAGGATGAAGCCAAGGATTTGGGGACGGTGTTTGGGCGGACGTTGGAAGGGCCGGTTCAGGTGTTGGTCTTCAAATCTCAAGAGGAATTCCGCCAAAGCAACGTGGGCATCATGACGTCTCAAGATTCGGAAACCAACATCGGTGGGACTGCACGACTCGTGGGAAGCAAGATGTTCCTCTACGGCACAGGCGACCGACTTCGATTGGAACGCGACGTCCGAGAAGGCCTCGCCCGCATTCTGTTCAACCAGGCGATGTACGACAGCCAGTGGACCGAGAGCTTGCGGAGTGGCAACCTGGTGCAAGTGCCGGAGTGGATGTCGGAAGGCGCCGCCCGCTACGCCGCGCGTGGGCTCGATGCCGAGAGCGAAAACCGCATCCTCGACGCCTCCCAAACAGGGGCGTTCCAGCGGTTGGACCAAAGTGCGGGGCTGGAAGCGGCCGTGCTTGGACAGGCAGTTTGGGCCTATGTGGCGGACATCTACGGCATGCCCACCATCGCCAACGTTCTGTACATGACCCGAATCACCCGAAGTGTGGAAAGTGGATTCCG
>JBMZAL010000067.1:0-7209 GCA_049611325.1 Flavobacteriales bacterium | reverse complement strand
TGGGCGAGCAGCGCCTTTTTGTCCGTGGCGTCCAGTGTCACCGCGAGGCTCACATCTTCTTTGAGCAACTCCGCGCGGTCGGCGTCGGCATCAAAGGTGAACACCTCTGCACCGCGACGGGCGAGGGACAAGGCGATTTGGGTGCCGTAACGGCCTGCGCCAAACACTGCAAAACGGGATCGTGCCATGTCACAAAGGACGAAAGAAAAGCCTACAAATCGGTCAAGTGCGCCCCGCGAGTTCCGTCAGGCCAGCTTCCAAAACGTGGCTGAATCGCACCATGTCTTCAAAGCTGTTGTACAGCGGCACGGGGGCCATGCGGATGACCGCGGGCTCGCGCCAGTCGACCACCACGCCATGCGCCATCAGGTGATCAAACAGCGACCGACCGTACCCATGGGCCACCACGCTGAGCTGACACCCCCGGGCTTTTGGGTCCGTCGGGGTGAGGATCTCAAGGTGGGCACCCGTGCGCTCGGCCACAATGTGAACGAGCGTTTCGAGGTAGGCCGTCAAGCGCTTTGAACGTGCCACCAAGGCCTCCATGCCCGCCTCTTGGAACAAGTCGAGGGACACCTTGTGGACCGCCATGTTCAGGACGGGCGCGTTGCTCATTTGCCACGCCTCGGCACTGGGCATAGGCACAAATTCGGGATCCATTTTGAAGCGGCTTTCGGCGTCGTGGCCCCACCACCCTTCAAGGCGGCGCATGGCCGTGCCTGTGCCGTCGGCCTGTCGCACATGGCGCTCGTGGATGAACACCCCAGAGACGGCACCAGGGCCTGAATTGAGGTACTTGTAGCTGCACCAGCACGCAAAGTCGACGCCCCAATTGTGGAGATCGAGGTGAACGTTGCCCATGGCGTGCGCAAGGTCAAACCCGCACGTCGCTCCCACCTCATGTGCCTGAGCCGTGATGGCCTTCATGTCGTGCAATTGGCCGGTGTAATAATTCACCCCACCGATCATCACCGTCGCCAATTCATCCCCGGCATCCTCGATGGCGCGAAGGACATCTTCGGTACGCAAGAGGTGCTCTCCCTCACGCGGGGCGAGCTCGATGAGGTCTTCGTCTGGGTTCCCGCCGTGCAGGCGAATCTGACTGCACAATGCGTAGCGGTCGCTGGGGAAGGCCTTCGCCTCGCACAGCAACTTCCGTCGCCCGCCCTTGGGCTGGTAAAAGCTGATGAGGAGCAGGTGCAGGTTGACGGTGAGGCCATTCATCGCCACGACTTCGTGGGGCTCGGCGCCCGTCAAGTGACACAGGCCATCTACGAACCGTTCGTGGTAGCTGACCCAAGGGTTTTGGCCCTGGAAATGGCCTTCGACTCCCCACTTTGCCCAATCGTCGAGTTCGACCTCCAGAGCGGCTTTGGCATCTTTGGGTTGAAGCCCGAGGCTGTTGCCCGTGAAGTACATCGCGTCGGCGCCTTCGTGTTGCGGAATGTGGAAGCGCGACCGAAATCGGCTGAGTGGGTCCGCAGAATCCAATTCGCGGGCCGCCTCAAGGGTGGGAAGCTCTCTCATGCTGGGCTAATTTCGCACTGAAATGGCAACAACCCTCCAACGCTCTTCTTCCGCGGCTTTGTTTGACAAGGCCCAAACCCTGTTTCCCGGCGGTGTGAACTCGCCTGTGCGGGCCTTCAAATCTGTGGGCGGAACGCCTTTGTTCGTGGACAAGGGGCAAGGCGCCCACATTTGGGATGCCGACGGCAACGAGTTCATCGACTTCTGCTGCTCGTGGGGGCCTCTGATCCTGGGCCATGCGCATCCCGCTGTCGTGGACCGCGTCACGGCCACGTTGGCCAACGGCACCTCCTTTGGCACGCCGACGCGCCTCGAGAACGAGCTCGGAGAACTGATCCTTTCCAACCACCGGTACGCCGACCGCATTCGCTTTGTGTCCTCCGGCACGGAAGCGGCCATGTCCGCCATTCGCTTGGCACGCGGCGTCACGGGCCGAGACAAAATCATCAAGTTCGACGGGTGCTACCACGGCCACGTCGATGCCTTGCTCGTGAAGGCGGGCAGCGGTTTGGCCACTCTCGGCACGTCCTCTTCCGCGGGCGTGCCCGAAGCATACGCCCGCGAAACCTTGGTCCTCCCGCTGAACGACCTCGAGGCGCTCGAGGCGTGCATCGCCGAGTACAAAGACCAAATCGCGGTCGTCGCCATCGAACCCATCCCCGCCAACAACGGCCTCCTCATCCAGGATGCCGACTTCTTGCGGGAGGTGCGACGCATCTGCACACGAGAAGGCATACTGCTCCTGTTCGACGAGGTCATCAGCGGGTTCCGCGTGGGCTTTGAAGGTGCGGCGGGCCTGTACGACATCCAGCCGGACGTGTTGGCGTTTGGCAAGATCATCGGCGGCGGCCTCCCCGTGGGCGCCTACGCCGCAAGCGCCGAAGTCATGAAACACATCGCGCCATCCGGTCCGGTGTACCAAGCCGGCACGCTCAGCGGCAACCCCGTGGCCATGGCGGCCGGGGTCGCACAACTCACAGAGTGCTTGAAGCCTGGCTTTTACGAAGAACTCGACCGCAAGGCCGCGCGTCTGGTCGATCCCATTGTGGCCCATGCCCAAGCCAAGGGCTACAGCTTCAACATCTTCCGTCGGGGCAGCATTTTCTGGCTGGCGTTTTCGGATGCGGTGCACATCCGACGCAGCGACCAAATCGACCCGGACAGCATGGCTTACTTCAGCACGTTGCACGCGGCTTTGCTCGACCGGGGCATTTACCTCGGACCTTCAGGCTACGAGGTAGGCTTCGTATCCGCGGCGCACACGGACGCGGATTTGGACCGGGCTTCGCAGGCCTTCATCGAAGCCCTCGACCTCGCATTCGCTTAAGCCTCAAGGGCACGCCGTCCCAAAGTTGGACAGGATTCCCTCGAGCAGGTCTTGCACGTTCACGCTGCCGTCGCCGTTGATGTCGGCGGTGCAGCTTTCGGTGCATCCGAAGTCCCCCAAGAAGATCAGCACATCGCCAATGACGATGAAGCCGTCGTTGTCCAAGTCGGCAGGGCACGTGTCGGTGCCCGGATCGGCATCGCAGGTGATGTCGGTGATGCCGTCGCCGTAAAATGTGGCGGCGCGGTCAAACGCATCCAAGCCGATTTCAATGCCCATCAAGCGTCCAGGAACGTCGTCGAAGTAGGGGTGAATGCCGCCGTAGATGCGGGACAAACTGCACTCGTCGGACGCGTCGCGGTATGTTGCCCACTGCAGCTCCACGTCCACACTCGGCCCGTCTTCAAACACGAGGAATTCGTCGGCCGGAGCCAAGAACGTGCCCATGCCTCCGGGGAAGTAGGCATCGCCCGTGAACGCGGTCAAGACTTCGGCTGCCGCACGTGAGAACGTGCTGTGCCCACTCACGTACCCAGCGAACGGAGGACTGACGAACGAAGGACGTTGGTAAGGCTCCCAGGATTCGGCGAGGACCCAGCCCACTCCGGCAAAGTCGGTGTCGACGTTGTTGATGGCGGCACTGCCGAGCCATGCCCACAACTTGATCTTGCCCACGTTGGCCCCGAAGGCGCCGGCAAGGGCATCGCCGGGCTGCACGGTTTCGATTTTGCCGGGGACCAAGGGCAGGCCACCGGGATGGTAGTTCGACGCCGTGGGATCGGTGCGCTGACCGAGTTCCGCCATGCCGCGGATGGCCGTCACGGGACGGGAGGAGTCGTACCAACCTTTGGCACCCCAGGCGGCAATCGCGCAGTCTTGCATCGCGGCACCCAACGCGAGGTAGGCTTTGACGTCCCATTCCAAATCGCCCAGGATGTCGCCCTGGCCTTGGAACTGCTTCACCAAGTCGGGATGGTCGCTGACGTAGTTCAAGATGGTGAACCAGTGGCCCGGAGGGGTTTCTGAATCGGGGCCGTCCGCCCAAAACTCGGCCAACACCCGTGCGTAGTCGCCCCGAGGAACCATGTTGGGCGCGTAGGCCTGTCCCGTGGCGGGGTTGACACTGTGCCCCGGACTCGGGGATCCCCCATTGTCCGCGTCGTAAAGCGAGGCGTACGTTTCCAGGGTGGTGGGGTAGGAGTCGCGGTTTCCGCTGGAGGCGGGACTGATGTCCCACATCACGCCATCGGTGGGGTCCAACAGTCCCGACCACAACGCCACCATCGCGTGGCCGTCGGAGTAGATGTCGGAGGTGCCGGAACCGTCCATGGCGTGCAGTGCGGGCACGCCAGGGTCGTGGTACACCTTGTACTCAAAGCCGTCTCGGGTGTAGGACGTCAAGTCCTCGTCGGAGAGTGCCCACGAAGTCACCTGACCCCATTCTGGAGACAGGAAGGGCGGCGTTTCTCCGGGAATGGGGTTGCCACTTTGGTCGATGAACAGGTCGAGGGTCAGCGGTTGCCACCGGTTCAAATCTTGCACGGTGGCGTTGCCTGGCAAGTCCACAATCAACGACGGGTTGGAAGGCTGGTACACCGTGTTGGCGAAGTCGTTTTGTTCGTTGGATTGGTCCTGCAACCCAAACGCAATGATTTGAGCGGCAAGGTGATTGCCCAAGGCGCGGCCATCGCCGGAGCTGTAGTCCGTGCTTGTGAAGTTCGTGTCGTAGCCGAGGGTGGCCATGTGGTTGTCGTAGCCGAGGTACAGGTTGTTGGCCTGTGGAGCGTTGGCAAAACGGTGACGCAAGAGGCGATACATGCCGTAGGCGATGGCCTCATCCCGCGCCGCTTCCACTGTGGTTGCGGGGGTGAAGGCGTCGAAGTCAGCCACAAAGCCCCCGAGGTCTTGGCCCAAGAAGGCAGGACATGCCGTGGGATCCATCACGGCCCACGCGTCCCACATGAGCATGGAAGAGTGCCACAGGTTCCGGGCGTGCACGGTGGGACGTGCGAAATCTCCGCGGATGCTTTCGAGGAGCAGGTCGTTCCACTGCCGCGCCATGCTGTGTCCCGTGTTCGCTTCGGGGAAGGTGGTTTCGTCTTCGCAGTCCGGACTGGGATTGGTGGGGCAGACGTCGCATGCGTCGGGGATGCCGTCCAAATCGAAATCCGCAGAGCTCGCCGCCAGCGCGCAGTTGTTGGACATGATTACGTCGTATCCGGCACATTTCCCACTCAAAATGTCCACCAATCCGTCGTTGTTGATGTCGAGCAATGCCACGTCGTAGCTGTTGGTGACCCAATCAAAGTTGTTGTTGCTGTAGGGATCCAAAAAGGTCCCATTGTCGTTTTCATAGATGGCCATGCGCCGGCTGCTGTTGCAGGGCGGGATGTCCACATCCACGTCGGAGACGACCACGTCGAGGTCGCCGTCCAAATCGAGGTCCGCCGCATGCACGTTGCCTCCAAAGCCGTTGGAGGAGCTGAAGTTGAGGTTGACGGTGTTGAACCCTAGGCTGACGTCGGGGGTGTGGGACGTGGCGGTCAGGATTTTGTCCGCACCGTCGTCCACCACGTAGAGGTCCAAGAGGCCGTCGCCGTTGAAATCCACCACTTCAAACATGTACGGTGACGCGCTTGGCACGAGGTTTTGCCACGTCGGGAAGTTGCCCGTGCCGTCGTTGAACAGCACGATGACCCCCCGGGAATTCCATGGGAATACGTTGTAGAGGGTGGTGTTCTTCACGATGTCCAAATCGCCGTCTCCGTCCATGTCGTGGATTTGGCCTGCCGTGCCGAACGCACTGTTGAGCAGATTGCCCGCACGGGAAGCGCCTTCGTCCGTGAAGTGGCCGGTGCCATCGTTGATGAGCAGGAAATCCTTTGCGGTGCCGCCTCCGCCGTTGACGCGGTAGTTCACGAAATAGAGATCCTGCGCACCGTTGCCCGTCAAGTCGCCCGCCCACACCGCACAAATGAGCGGCTGGTCGCTGACCAGGGTAGGGAAGCGCGCGTCGGAATCGTCTGCCAAGCCCAACCAATTCCCTTCGGCGTCCTCTCCGAGGTTCATGTACAACATGGGTTGTTGGTTGAACGTGTTCACGATGACCACGTCCTCCCACGCATCGCCATCCACGTCCACAACGTAGATGTCTCTTGCGAAGCTGGGGTTGGAGATGAATTCGGGAGCGAGCTCGGCGGTCATGTCGACCAGCACACCTTCTTGGTTGATCAGCAGCAAGTCGGATTTGGGCGGTTCGGTGGCGGCAGAAAAAGGCTCTTTGCGCACCACAACGACGTCGGTCCACCCGTCTTTGTTGAGGTCTGCAGGCCAAATGTCTTTTTCCTCGTCGTCGGCATTGGCGACGCTGGTGAGCACGAGGCGTTCATCGGTTTGGATGTCCCATTCGAGCCATTGCGCAATGGAGAGGAAGGGTGTGCCGCCGAGAAGGAGGAAGCCCAAGAGGAGGGGAAGACGTGGCATGCGATAAAGTCTAGCGATTCAACAGCGGTGGGACACCACAGTCCCACTGCACTCAACTTACGACAATTTTTGGGATCCTTTTGTTTCTGTGGCGACAATGAACGCTCATCCGCGCAGCACAGGGGCCAAGAACAGGAGCACGAAATACAACGCCAGCAACGCGAGGTAGGGCATCACCAAAACGCCGTCCAGCCGCCACCCCGTAAAGTGTTCACGTTCATGTTCTTGCCCTTGAAGGGCAGGAAGCGCATGCGCGGGACGAAGCATCCACCATGCCCAAAGGCCCTGGGCAAAGAGAACCGCGGGGCCCACGTCGACGGGTCGGAGGCCGTGCTCCAAGAGCCGACCAAGCCAAACCCCGAGGCTGAGGGCTGCAGACGCAACCAAGAGGAGGCGGGCCCAAGCCAGCACGCGCTCGGGAGCCATGACCATGGGCAGGGTGGTCATGTGGGCGCGGTCGACGTCGAGGTCCCGGATGTCAAAAGGCAAGGTCAGCCCCGCGATGAACATCACGCGCTGCCCCCACAGCACAGGATCGATCCCAAGGACGGGATGGTGGGTGGTGGCGGTGGCCCAAACCACGGCGATGAGTGGGATTTTGAGCCACGTGACTTTGCGCAATCCGCCGCCCATGCCGGGCATCAGCGCGTAGGCCACAGATGCGAGGCCCACCCCTGCCACGACTGCCAGGCGTCCGGGTTCCTCCCACCGAAGCTCCTCCACGTAAGCGACATTGAAGGCCACCCACGCCCCGGTCCATCCAGCAACCATCCACCACTTCCATCGGTCCCAAAAGGCATGCCTCAGGCCTGGCATGTTGTGTGGGTGCCGGGTGTGTTTGATCGCCCGCTGCACGGTGTACCCCAGTCCTG
>JBMZAL010000066.1:0-7281 GCA_049611325.1 Flavobacteriales bacterium | reverse complement strand
ACGGTCGAGCAGCACCTCTACACGTCCTACCTCGATTACTTCGCAGGAATGCGCACAGGCGCGATGGCCGTGCCCCTTGCGCCCTCTGGCCGCCGGGCTTCCATGGTCGGCGTTCGGTTCGCGACTTACGGGGAATTTGAGGGGGTCACCGCCGCGGGCGATCCCACCGGGGCCTTCTCCGGCGGAGACTACGCGATGCAATACGGCACCTCTTGGACCCTGGATACGCTTTGGGTGGTGGGCGTCTCTGGATTTGCCGGGCTCCGCAACCTCGAGCAGGTGAATGCCGGGGTCGTTGGGCTCGACTTAGGGGTTGTGCGGCGCAGTCGCAATGGGTACGGCGCCGTGGGGTTGCTCGTGTCCAACTTCGGTTTCCAGGAGGACTTCTCAGGCATCATGCCCGATGGACGACTGCCCCACAACGTGCAGCTTGGTTTGACGCAAAGCTTTCCCAACGCCCCGTTCACCTTCCACCTTCGTTTGCAGCGATTGGAAACGTGGGACCTCGCTCCCGCAGGAACGTACGACGACCTTTACGACCCCTTGACAGGCACCGTCATCCCCAACGACACTTGGGTGTGGGGCGACCAGTTCTTTCGTCACTTCAGCGGTGGCGTGACCTTGAATTTGGGCACCCACCTGCGCGGCTACCTCGGCTACAACCACCAACGCCAAAAAACCATGGCCGCAGCAGGCCGTACCGGGGTGAATGGACTGTCTCTCGGCTTGCGGGGGCAATTCAGGAGCATCGACTTCAGCGTCGCCCGCAGCGTTTACCATTTTGCGGGAAGCTCCACGCATTTGGGGTTGGTTCTCCGGCTGCCAAATCAGGCCCGCAAAACACCCCACGTGAAGCCCTGATTTTCAACGCGGCCATCCTATCTTCGACGCATGGGGAGAAGCCGCATCAACATCGCCATTGACGGGCATTCAAGTGCTGGAAAGAGCACCATGGCCAAGTCCCTGGCCAAGGAACTGAATTACGTGTACATCGACACGGGCGCCATGTACCGCGCCGCCACGTTGCACGCCATGCGCGAGCGCAGTGTGGTCGACACCGTGGTGAACGAAGTTGGATTGCGGGCGGGACTGGATCGCATGTTTTTGGCCTTCCGCTACAACCCCCAAACCGAGCAGAGCGAGATCCACCTGAACGGCATCAACGTCGAGAAGGAAATCCGCAGCATGGAGGTGGCGTCCAAAGTGAGCCTTGTCGCGCGCGTTCCCGAAGTGCGAACCAAGCTCGTCGCCATCCAACAGCGCATGGCCGAGGCCGGCGGTGTGGTCATGGACGGCCGCGACATCGGCACCGTGGTCCTTCCCCAAGCGGAGTTGAAGGTCTTCATGACCGCCGACCCTGAAACGCGCGCATACCGCCGTTTGAACGAAATGAAGGAAAACGGCAAGGACGTCTCGTACAACGAAGTCCTGGAGAATGTCCTCGAGCGCGACCGCATCGATTCGGAGCGCGCGGTGGCCCCCCTTCGTCAAGCGGAGGACGCCGTGGTGGTGGACAACAGCGATTTGACCGTGGAAGAACAATTCAACTTCCTCGTGTCGTTGGCGCGCACCCGCATGGAGGACGACGCTTGATGGGTCGCATGCTCTACACCTTTCTGGCTTTGCTTTCCTTGGCCGGCTGCAACCGCGCCCAGGACACCCTCGCGACCTCGGGACCCATTCAGCCTGCATTCTTGAGCGCCGACAGCCTCCTGGTTGACAGCATCCTGGGCACCCTGTCCATGGAAGAACGAGTTGCCCAGCTCCTTATGGTGCCCATCTATGCGCGCACAGACACCGCGGGTTGGGCGGAGGCCGAACGATGGACCCGCGACCTCGGGTTGGGTGGCGTCATCTGCATGCAGGGCGGACCAGAGCATCAACGCACGCGTTTGAAGCGGTTGCAGGAAAAGGCTCGCGTGCCGCTCATGGTGGCCTCGGATGCCGAATGGGGCTTGGGCATGCGTCTGGACAGCACGCGTTCGTTCCCCCGGGCCATGACGCTGGGTGCCACGCGGAACCCTGAACTGGTCCGGTTGTTTGGGCAAGTGGTCGGCCAAAGCCTCCGCGCCACGGGGGTGCATGTCAACTTCGCCCCGGTCATCGATGTGAATTCCAATCCGCTCAACCCGGTGATTGGGAGTCGGAGTTTTGGGGAGTCGGTGCCATGGGTGTCTCGGTTGGGCCAAGCGTACGCCGACGGCTTGCAAGACGTGCATGTTCTGGCCACGGCCAAACACTTTCCAGGACACGGCGACAGCGACAGCGATTCGCACAAAACGCTTCCCACCATCAGCCATCCACGTGCGCGGTTGGACTCCATCGAACTCGCACCGTTCGCCCACGCCTTTGAACACGGCATGGGCGCCGTCATGGTGGCCCACCTGGACATCCCGAGCCTCGACAGCACCGAAGCCCAGCCCTCCACCCTGTCCCCACTCATTGTCGACAGTTTGTTGCGCGGCGAAATGGGATTCGAAGGGTTGGTGTTCACGGACGCCATGAGCATGAAGGGCTTTGCGGATTTCGTGGGCGATCGCCCGCGCATCCGGGACGCCATCCGCGCTGGAAACGACGTGTTGCTCTTCCCCGGCGACCCTGAAGCGGCCATCGCAGAAACCATGGCCGCGATGGCGGATGGCACCTTGGACTCCGCGTCGGTGACCCACAAATGCCGTCGGGTGTTGATGGCCAAATTGTGGTGCCGCGCCCAAGATTCCATTCCACCGGCTGGAACGCCGTGGGAACCCGCCCATGCCGATGTGATCCACCGGGAGCTGATCGCCCAAAGTCTGACAGTTTTGCCAGGCTTGGATTCTGCGTCGCGTGCGCCGCTCCTCGCCACCTCAGGTCGCCTCGCCATGCTCGACCTCGCGAACCACGAAGCCTCTTGCGCCCCACTCGAAGCCCAGCTGCGCGCACACCTGCGCGACGCATGGCAGGTCGAACGTCATGTGTTGGGCAAAGACGGAAGCGGACTCGGCCGGGAGGCGGTCAAGAACGCATTGGGCCAAGCAGACCACATCGTGGTGACGGCCTCCGAAATGAGCCACCGGCCTTCACGCAATTTTGGGATGCAAACCGAAGGGGTGTCGGCCCTGGTCCAATCCTTGACGGCTGAGGACATCGATGCGCGTCGCGTCACGCTCGTCTGGATGGGCAACCCCTACGCCCTCAAAGACTTTGCCGCATTGGCGCCCCATGTCCAAAGCATCATGGTGGCTTACCAAGACGACGCACGCACGTGTGAATCGGTGGCGGATGCCTTGGTGGGCGTGACGCCGGTGCAGGGAAAGCTCCCTGTGTCCCCCATGGACGCTCCCTGGCGCGAAGGCGATGGCCTCTCTTGGAAAGGACATCAACGCCTGGGCAAATGGGTGGATGCACGTGGCTCAGCATGGTCTGACGTCTCCATGCGCGTGGACAGCCTGCTCGAGGTCGCGCTTTCCGAGGAGGCCCTCCCTGGGGCCCGCGTGGTGGTGGCCCACCGCGGTCACATCGTTATGGACAAATCCGTGGGAACCCTCGACGGCACGTCGCCGGTCACCCCCAACGCCATCTACGACCTTGCAAGCATCACCAAGGTGGCTGTGACCGCCCACGCCCTGATGCGGATGACCGCGGAAGGCGACTTGGAGGTCGACGCCCCCCTGCGCTCCGTGATGCCGCGTTTGGAGGACCACCCACTCGGCGCGCGGACGGTCCGTGAAGTCCTGACGCACCAAGCCGGATTGGAGCCCTGGATCCCCTTCTACCTCGCCGCTTTGGAAGACAGTTCGGGGGTGTTTGGCCAAGTGCCCACCTCTGGATGCGACATCGAAATCACGCCGGAGCTGTACCTCGAGGAAGCGTACACGGATTCGGTGTGGGCCATGATTTTGGGGGCAGAGCTCAAGCCGCCGGGCAAATACAAGTACAGCGATCTGGGATTCTACTTGTGGATGGACATGTTTGCCGAGCGAGGCATGGATCTGGAGACATGGTTTCAACGCGACGTGGCAGCGCCCCTGGGTTGGCAGAGCATGGGCTACAAGCCTTTGGACCGAGGCATCGACCCCGATATCATTGCCCCCACAGAACGAGATGAGGTGTTTCGCCAGCGTGTCGTGCGTGGAACGGTACACGATCCCGGTGCCGCCATGCAAGGCGGGGTCGGTGGCCACGCAGGACTTTTCTCCAACGCCTACGACCTGGCCGAACTCGGCGAGTTGTGGCTGCGTGGCGGCACACTGCGCGGCGTCGAGCTCGTCGAGAAAGACGTGCTGACTGCCTGGACAGAACGCGGCTTCCCCGAGTCCGACAACCGTCGCGGCATGGTCTTCGACAAACCTGCAATGGACCCCGATTCAGGCCCAACGTGCGACCTGGCTTCTTGGGAAAGCTTTGGACACACCGGCTTCACAGGCACGCTGCTGTGGGTGGACCCGGTTTTCGATTTGGTCTATGTGTTTCTCAGCAACCGAACGTACCCCGACGCCAGCAACACCAAGCTGCTGCGCTTGGACACGCGGACGGAAATTCAACGGGTCATCCTTGAACATCTGGGGGCGGTGAGTCGTTTTGGGAACAACGATGAGTGATTCCCCCACAACTGGTTTGCGCGTAGGCATCGTGTGCTACCCCACGTTTGGGGGAAGCGGCGTGGTGGCCACCGAATTGGGCAAGGCCTTGGCCGCACAGGGGCACGAGGTGCATTTCATCACGTACAACCAGCCGGTGCGTTTGGGCTCCTTCCACCCTGGAGTGTACTACCACGAAGTGGAGGTGTCGAAGTACCCGCTGTTTGAGTACCCGCCGTACGAATTGGTGCTGACGAGCAAAATGGTGGAGGTGGTCCAAACCCACAACCTCAACCTCCTGCACGTGCACTACGCCATTCCCCATGCCAGTGCGGCGGTGAACGCCAAGCGCATTTTGGCCGACGCTGGATTGACAGTGCCTGTGGTGACCACCCTTCATGGCACAGACATCACCTTGTTGGGCAAGGACGCCTCATTCAAGCCCGTCATCACCCATGCGATCAACGCGAGTGACGTGGTGACCACGGTGTCGCAAAGTTTGAAGGACGACACGGTCCGGTTGTTCGAAGTCAGCCGGGACGTGAAGGTGGTTCACAACTTCGTGTGCCCCAGCCATTTTGAGCGTCCCCCCGACCTCGAATTTCGTTCGCAATTGAGCCCCAAAGGCACCCCAATCCTCTGCCATGTCAGCAACTTCCGGCCTGTGAAACGGGTGCTGGATGTCATCGACACCTTCGCCCGCGTACGCGCCGAGCGGGAAGTCACCTTGCTCATGGTCGGCGACGGGCCAGACCGGGCCCGCGCCGAAGCACGCTGCCGGGAGTTGGACTTGGCCCAGGATGTGGTGTTCCTCGGAAAGGTGAAAAATCCCATTGAGCCCTTGCTGATTTCGGATTTGCTGTTGTTGCCTTCGGAGACGGAGAGTTTTGGCCTTGTGGCACTCGAAGCCATGGCCGCGGGAGTACCGGTGGTTTCTTCCAACGTTGGTGGATTGCCGGAGGTCAATGTGCAAGAGGAAACAGGCTTCCTTCGCGACGTCGGGGACGTGGAAGGCATGGCCCAAGACGCCTTGACAATTCTTGATGACGGCGCCCTGCGCGGTTTCAAGCAACGGGCCAAAGCGCGTGCGGCGGAATTCACGATTGACCGCATCCTCCCCCACTACCTCGACTTGTATCACCGCGCCCTTGATTCCTCTGCGTCATGAGCAGTTCCCGCATCGGCCAACGCATTGTCATGAGCACCCAAGGCGACCGTTGGATGGCCACGGTGTCGTCTGAGATTCCCGCGTGGCAACGACAGTCGCTGGAACTTTGGTTTGGGGCTTGGGTGGCGCTGGGTGCCATGCTCGGGTATGGCGTGATTTCCTTTCCGGGATCGGAGCGCACCTTCTACTTCATCTGCCTGGGCTTTTGGGCCTTTTTCGCCTTTCGCGCCTACCGCGCCGTGCGCTGGAGACGATCGGGGTTGGAAGTCATCCAACTCAGTCCTGACGGCCTCGAATTGCGCAACGACCACGGCGCCAAACGCGGCCGGGCCGGGGTGCATGCCCTGAAAGACGTCGAACCTGCCCGTGTTCCCGAACCCAACCCTCGGTCTCTCCTCGAATCCATGGAACAGCAGTTTTGGGTGGTGGGCGGCGACCGCATCCACCTATCCATTCAAGGGAAAACCCACGTCTTCGGAAAACAACTGGAATTGCAGGAAGCGGAACAACTCGCGAAGGTGTTCAACCAGCGACTCGTCAAGCTTCAAAAGAAGCACAGCACCCCCGGCGATTGACCCCGACGTCGCGCCTGTAAATTTGACGTTGGCCGCGTGCGCCCCGACCACAGGTTTGGGGCATGAAATCAACGCATTCCCTTTTGCAACGCCCTCTGAGGCTCGCCCTCTTGGCGGGATGGTTGGGCGCGGCCAGTTGCACCGAGGCACCCCGCCCCTGTTCTCTTGTGGTGATGGATGCGCACAGCCAACCGCCCGATTCGGGCTACGTCGTGCTCGCCAAGCCCAACAACCTGTCCAACTCCTCTTCGGTACTGGGGTGGACCGTGGTCAGTGACACGTTGCACTGGAACGAGGACACAGGCTTGGTGCTTCCCCATGCCGCGCCTCCCCCAGGATCGCATTGGAGGATCCACTCCCCCAACCCTCTTCCTGCCACGGGGTGGAGACTTCTCTCGGTCCCCTTCACAGGGGCAGACTCCTGTGTGCTCCCCATCAACCTCCCTTGGGAAGTGCATGTGCGCGCCCATCGCTCCATAGGTCATGACATCGCAGGCTACGACGTGCATTTCTCGAGCGACCTGGATGAAGTCGCGCCGTTGGCGGAAACGCATGTGGGCCTTGGGACATTCCACTTCAAGGGAATCTTGCGCACGCATGCCTTTCCAGTCCGCATGACCCTGTTAAGGCGTTTTTCCCAAGGCAACCAAAGGCATTTGGTGGCCCAAGCCGAGTTCGAGTACCTCCCCGCAAGCCCCACGCTCTCATGTCATTGGGAGGATGGCAATGTCGACGCCCCATGAAGCGGCTTTTGATGCTGACCTCGATCTTGTCCTGGGCGGTGAGCCTGGGCGCACAATCCCTTCAGGTTCCCCAACCTGGATTGCCGCCGTGGTGTCCCCCTGGCATTGGATGTTCTACCCAAGTACAGACCCAAATCAATGGCGCCCTCGTTTCAGGAAACGCCACCTTGCGCATGGGGCAGGACGGACAATTTGACCGTCCCCTGTTGTTGGTCGAAGGATTTGATTTTGGCGCA
>JBMZAL010000065.1:0-7291 GCA_049611325.1 Flavobacteriales bacterium | reverse complement strand
CCATCACGGAGAGCAAGCGTCGCTTTGACGATCACGGCAATCCGAGCTACACCAAGCACAAAATTTTCCTGTACCGCGAAGACTTTGACAAGTTCGAGGATGGCTTTTTGGACGCCGTCGACAAGATCAAGGAGCTGATGGAAACGGGTGAATTCCGCGATCCGATTGCGGAGCGCGCAGCCCAAGAATCGCAACCGGAAACCGACGGCGAATCCACCGAGGAAACGACTTCGAGCGAAGACGACATCGCGTTCGACGACCTCTGATTCCTTGATAAAGGACCGTGCGAGTGTGCAAAACTCACTCCACACCCACCCCTTGCTGCTTGTACCTTCGCTCAAACGCGTTAAGCTGCAGCAGACATGGGAAAAATCATTGCCATCGCCAACCAGAAAGGTGGGGTCGGAAAGACCACCACGGCCATCAATTTGGGCGCCTGCCTCGGGGTGCTTGAATTCAAGACCCTTCTCGTCGATCTCGACCCGCAGGCCAACGCGTCGAGCGGTGTGGGCATCGACCCTCGGCTGGTGACCCAAGGCAGCTACGAGGTGCTCTCAGGCGACCTCGACGTTCGCCAAGCCATTGTCCCTTCGTCCTCCCCCAACCTCGACATCCTTCCGACCAACCTTGACTTGGTGGGCGCGGAGATTGAGTTGGTGCACGCGGACCAACGCGAGCGCAAATTGCGCGCCGCGCTCGAGAGCATGCGTGACGACTACGACTTCATCGTGTTGGACTGCTCCCCAAGCCTTGGCTTGTTGACCTTGAACGCCTTGACGGCGGCCGACAGTGTCATGGTGCCTGTGCAGTGCGAATATTTTGCGCTTGAGGGGTTGGGCAAGCTGCTCAACACCGTCAAAATCGTGCAAAATCAACTCAACCCTTCCCTCGAAGTGGAGGGCATCTTGCTCACGATGTACGACACGCGGTTGAGGCTCGCCAATCAAGTGGTGGAAGAAGTGCGGACACACTTCCAAGATTTGGTCTTGCAAACGGTCATTCACCGGAACACCCGGCTGGGTGAGGCGCCAAGCCACGGTGAAAGCATCATCCTGCACGACGCCACCTGCAAAGGCTCTGTGAATTACTTGAACCTCGCGCGAGAGTTGCTCCAAAAGAACAACATGACGCACATCCGGACCGAAGACAAATACCTCGCGTCATGACCAAGCCTCGCGGACTGGGACGTGGACTAGATGCCTTGCTGGGCGCCCCACCTGCGGACAGCGGCAACTCGTCTCATCCCGACGATGTCCGTGACTTTCCGAGGACGGCGGGTGAGCGCGTGAACGCGGTTGAATTGATTCGCATCCAAGACATTGAAGCGAACCCCAACCAGCCTCGTCGGGTGTTTGACGAAGCAGGGCTCAAGGAGCTGGCAGACAGCATTGAGGCCCACGGCATTATCCAGCCCATCACCCTTCGAAAAATCCGGGCGTCGAAATACCAAATCATTTCAGGAGAGCGTCGATTCCGGGCTTCACAAGCTGCGGGACTGACAGCGCTACCCGCCTACGTTCGCGAGGCCGACGACCAAAGTCTTCTGGAGATGGCCCTGGTCGAAAACATCCAGCGCGAAGACTTGAACCCCTTGGAGGTGGGCATGTCGTTTCGGCATCTGATGGAAGAATGTGCGCTCACGCAGGAGACCCTCGCCAAGCGGGTCGGCATGGGCCGGTCGTCTGTGGCGAATTACCTGCGCATGCTCGATTTGCCGGAGCAAATCCAAACCATGCTTCGGTTGGGCACGCTCGGCTTTGGGCATGCCAAGACGCTGTCCGGCGTGAAAGGTGCCGACGCCAAGTACACCCAAATTGCCCTCGCTGAGAAGGCCTCTGCAGAAGGTATCAGCGTTCGTGAATTGGAGCGTTGGGTCAAGCAAGGCGGATGGAAAGCGCCTGCCGCGGCCAAACCCTCATTGTCCCCGTTGTCCGCGGACGAAGAGCAAGCCTTGGACATCCTTCGCACCAAGCTCAGCAGCACGAATGCCAAACTGGCACTCAAACGCCGCACACAGGGAGGCGGTCAACTGACCTTGACCTACCGCACCGCGGAGGAATTGGAAGCTGTGTTGGTCAAATTGGGCCTGGCCTGAATTTCCCATGTTGAGGTTCTGTGTCATGTGGGTGCTGACCATGGTCACCACCGCCCTCGCGGCCCAGAATGACACAGTGCCCATGTCCGCACAGGACAGCACTGCCCTTCAAGTCAAGCGCACCACTGCATGGGCTGCCTGCCTTCCTGGGTCGGGACAAATCCGCAACCGCCAAATTTGGAAGGTCCCGGTGGTCTGGGGCGGCATGGGCTATGCGGCATGGGCCACATGGGACAATGCTCGTGAGATGCGTGCCAGCATCGACGACCTCATTGCCTTGACAGACGACGACCCCACCACCCAAACCGTGCTCACCGACGAGAACGGCAACGCATTCTCCGAAGGCCAATTGGAAGACCGCGCGTTTTTTTACCGCCGCAACCGGGATTTGAGCATCCTGAGTTTTTTAATTGCCCACGGACTGCAAGTGCTCGACGCCAACACGGGTGCCATGCTCCGAAATCTCGACACCTCGGACGAACTCACGCTTCGCGGGGGTACGATGTGGGGGGTTCCCACCGTTCACCTCACATGGAATTTCAATCGCCATGACCGCTGAACTCCCCCTTCCCTCCGCCTTGCCTCCCGTCACCTTTGTCGGTGCAGGCAAATTGGGCACGGTCGTGGCCGAGGCCTGGGAACAACGCGGTGGCTCAGTTGCCGCCCGGGTGACCGCCGCAGACGCTTGGAAGCCTCAAGGACTGGTCTTCGAAGCCACGACGCCTGACGCCGCGGTGGGCAACCTCACGCGGTGCATCGAGGCGCAGGTTCCCGTCGTCACAGGAACCACGGGGTGGCTTGGACGCCTCGACGAGGTGCGTGATTTGGCCCTTCGTTCGGAGAGTACAGCGTTTTATAGCACCAACTTCAGCCCCGGCGTTCACGCCCTGAATGCCATTGCCAAGCACGCAGCAGGCGTATTCAATCAAATCCCGGGATACGCGCCGCACATCCGAGAGGTGCACCACGTTCACAAAAAGGACGCCCCGAGCGGCACGGCCTTGACCTTGGCCGAGCACGTCACGAAAGGTGGATGGTCACGGGACCTGCCCATCGAAAGTGTGCGCGAGGGCGAAGTCGTGGGTTTGCATGCTTTGGCGTGGGACTCTGCGCACGATGCCGTTGTTTTGCAGCACGAAGCCAAATCCCGTGCTGGATTCGCCGAGGGGGCCGTGTGGGCCCTTCGTTGGACCTGGCAACGCCATGTGGAGCGCGGATTTGGACTTTACACGATGACTGATCTCTTTCAAGCATGACTTTGATTCCCTGGATCCTCCTCCTCCTCGCCGTGGCACTTCAGCTTGTCACGTTGCCTGTCCTTTTGCGTCGCAAAGACCCTGAGGCTGCTTCCTGGAAAGGCGCCATCCCTGGACTGCACTTTCTGTCGTGGTTGGAATTGATCCAACGGCCATGGTACTGGATCTTCTTCCTCTTGGTGCCTGGCATCAACCTGCTGCTCTTGACCGTGATGCACGTGGAACTCGGTTTGGCCTTTGGCCGAAGAAGCATGAAGGAACAGTGGATCATGGGCGCTTTGCCGTGGTGGGGACTTTGGGAGTTGCGCCAAGGCAACGACAACTGGGTCGGCAAGCGAGATTGGTCCAAAACACGCAAATCCACCGCGCGCGAGTGGAGTGAAGCCCTCATTTGGGCGACCGTCGTGGCCGGGTCCTTACGCATGCTCATCGTCGAACCTTTCACGATTCCCACCCCTTCCATGGAGGGCAGCATGCTCGTGGGCGATTACCTGATTGTCTCCAAGATGTCTTACGGCCCCAAATTGCCGCGGACGCCGTTCACCATGCCCTTCGTGCACAACGCTCTGCCAGGCGGCCTGACGCCGAGCTACACCAGTTGGTTCTCCCTTCCCAACCTTCGCTTGCCCGGGTTCCGTGACGTGGAGCGCTACGATGCCGTCGTGTTCAGCTTCCCGCACGGAGACACCGTGTATGTGGACCCCAACCTCGTCGGACACGATTACTACGCGTTGCTGCGCCGAGATGGAATCCGCCGCGCGGGTGGAGACGTTCAGACGTTCGCCCTGAATCCCGAGCGCTACCTCGAAGAGGCGCGTGCCAAGGCCGCCAAAAGCCCAGGCCTTCGCGCCCGTCCGGTCGACAAGATGGAGAACTACGTCAAGCGCTGTGTCGGTCTGCCAGGCGAGACGGTGAGTGTGGTGGAAGGACAATTGCACATCGACGGCGAAGCGGTGGAGAATCCCGAGGGCTTGCAGATGGAATACCGCGTGGTGTTCGCCAACCAAGCCGAAGCCCAAAACGCCTTCCGCAAGCTCGGATTGACCAAACTCGACCTCGGCCCCGTCAGCGCCATTCCCGAAGGCATTGCCGCCGTGATGGCCTTGACCGAGCGTGAAGTGAATGCCATGAACACGTTGGCGTCGTCGGTGGAGCCCATGAGCAACGCGCACCGCAGAGGCCGTTTGGAAATGTTCCCCAATGTGTGGGATGAAGAATTCAACCAGTGGGACCCCGACAATTTTGGCCCTGTGATGCTTCCCAAAGAAGGCACCACGGTTGAATTGACGCCGCGCAATTTGAACCTGTACCGGCGCTGGATCACCGCATACGAGGACCACACCCTCGAAGAATTGCCCAACGGGCAGATTCGCATTGACGGCGAATTGGCCACGGAGTACACGTTTGGCATGGATGGCTACTGGATGATGGGCGACAACCGTCACCGCTCGGCCGACAGCCGCATGTGGGGATTTGTGCCCGAGGACCACATCGTGGGTTGTGCGACCTTCACGTGGTTCAGCAAGCAAAACGAAGCCCAACACGGGGAGTCTAAAATCCGTTGGGACCGCCTGATGCGGCCCGTGGAATGAGTGCCCGCCATGCCCGCACCTCCCCTGTTGCCTGCCGCCACCTTCCCTCCGTTGATGTGGTTTCGTTTGGCGCAGAAGGACCGGGCCACGGTGTGTGTGCATGAGCACTTTGTCAAGCAAAGCCTTCGCAACCGCGTGGCCTTGGTCAACACCCAAGGTCCCATCGACGTGTCCCTGCCCGTTCACCGCAGGGGTGCCGCGACCCGATGCGTCAAAGACATTGTGTTCACCGACGCCGTGGGCCCCGGGATGCTGTTGAAGGTGCTGCGCACCAATTGCGGACGCGCCCCGTTCTTCGACCACTATTTTCCGGACATTGAAGCTTGGGCAGAAGACCACCTGCATCCCGGAAGCTCCTGGCTGGAGGCCGCGCTTGCATCCACGGCGTGGGGCTGCGAGATGATGGGCTTGTCCCACCCTGTGGCCTCCACGCAATTTGAGCAGGGAGACGCATGGGACGATTGGCGCGTCAAGGCGCGCTGGAAAAGCGTCACCTCCGAGCGGTATCCCCAAGTCTTTGAGGACCGGCTGGGTTTTGTGGGAGGACGGTCCATTTTGGACTTGCTTTTCCACCTCGGACCGGAGGCCACCACCCTACCTTCGCGGCATGGAAACCACGACCCTGCGTAGAACCTCCCTGCACGAAGCCCACCTCCAGGCCGGGGCCAAAATGGTCCCCTTTGCGGGATACGACATGCCCGTGCAATACGAAGGATTGAAAGCCGAGCACGAAGCCGTTCGCACCCGATGCGGCATGTTTGACGTCAGTCACATGGGCGAGTTTTTGGTGGAGGGCCCAGATGCTTTGGCCTTGATTCAATGGATCAGCTCCAACGATGCGGCCAAGCTGGTGGACGGCAAGGTGCAATACGCGTGCCTGCCCAATGGCCGTGGAGGCATCGTGGACGACATGCTCGTGTACCGCCATGCCGCCGACCGCTACATGCTCGTGGTCAATGCGAGCAACCGCGCCAAGGACTGGCAGTGGATTCAAGACCAAATCGCAGCCAAGTCCTTCAACGTATCGATCGAAGACCAAAGCGACGACTATGCGTTGCTGGCTGTGCAAGGGCCGGAAGCCGATCAAGTGGTGGCGCAACTCGCACCCCAGCGCAAGGACGGAGCCGGATGGAGCCCCCTCACCTACTACACGTTCACAGGAGCCCAGTTGCTGGGTCACGACGTGCTCATCTCTGCCACGGGCTACACTGGCGCAGGAGGTGTCGAGATTTACATGCCACTTGATGCGGCCCAGTCCATTTGGGAGGCTTTCCTGAATGCCGGAGTCCAGCCGTGCGGCCTCGGCGCACGTGACACCCTGCGCATGGAAATGGGTTTCTGTCTTTACGGGAATGACATTGACGACGACACGTCTCCCATCTCCGCAGGCTTGGGCTGGATCACCAAATTCACCAAGGACTTTGTGGACCGCGAGGTTCTCGAATCTGAAAAGGCGGCCGGAAGTCCGTCGCGGTTGGTGGGACTCGTGATGGACGAACGCGGCATTCCGCGCCAGGGTTATGAAGTCACCAACCCAGATGGCCAAGTCGTGGGTCGGGTCACGAGTGGCACGATGTCGCCCTCATTAGGCCACGGAATTGGTATGGCGTACATTGAGGCGTCTTACGCCCAAGCGGACACCGCCCTTCAAGTCCAGATTCGAAACAAATCTGTCGCCTGTCACGTGGTTCGCTTTCCTTTCTACAAAAGCTAAGCGGCGAGGCACCCGAGGCGGTCAATGTCCCGCCAGAGAACAGGAATGGAACCATGAATCGAATCGAAGTTTGTTTCTCTCCCGGAGAGTACCACTTGTACGAAGCTGATTTTCAGCTTGTCGTCGTCTTGGACGTGCTCCGGGCCACCTCGGCGATCTGCACGGCCATGGAGTACGGCGTCAAGGAAATCATTCCTGTGGCCACCGTGGAAGAGGCACGCACCCTTCAAGGGCAGGGACTCCTCGCAGCTGCGGAACGCGGCGGACAAATTGTGGATGGATTCGATTTGGGCAATTCGCCTTACAGCTACATGAGGCCCGAGATGAAAGGCCAAACGGTCGTCCTCACCACCACCAACGGCACCAAGGCCATCAACATGGCCAAGGACAAAGACACGGTGGTCATCGGCTCCCTCAACAACCTCGACGCCCTGTGCGATTGGTTGATTGGACAGGAACGGGACATCCTCGTGCTCGGATCGGGATGGAAGGACAAATTCAACCTCGAAGACACCATTTGCGCAGGCGCCATTGCCGACAAGTGTCTCGAATCAGGTCGCTTCTTTGCGGACGAAGACAGCACGGTGGCTGCCAAGTTCATTTTCCGCTCGTCGCGGGACAACATGTTTGCCTT
>JBMZAL010000064.1:0-7344 GCA_049611325.1 Flavobacteriales bacterium | reverse complement strand
TTGTCTCCCTCTTTGACTTGAATGCTGAGCATGGTAATTCTGATTGGGCGCCAAAAATAAGAAATTTCTGAGAAAGACCACCTTAGGCCTTGAGCAATTCTCTGCTGATGACCAATTTTTGGATTTCGCTGGTCCCCTCTCCAATCGTACAGAGCTTGCTGTCACGGTAAAATTTCTCTGCAGGAAAGTCCTTCGTGTAGCCGTAGCCGCCCAAGATTTGCACCCCTTCTGTCGCCACGCGCACACACACTTCACTCGCCTCGTACTTGGCCATCGCGCTCTCCTTTGTCACGGCGTTTCCTTGCGTCTTGAGCTCGCAGGCCTGCAGGGTCAGCAAGTCTGCCGCCTCAATGGATGTCGCCATGTCGGCCAACTTGAAGGCGATGGCTTGAAAGCGGGCAATGGGTTGTCCAAACTGTTCACGCTCCTTGGCGTATTGCGTGGCCGTCTCCAATGCGCCTTTGGCCATGCCCAAGGCCAGGGAGGCAATGCTGATCCTTCCGCCATCCAAAATTTTCATCGCTTGGATGAACCCCTCTCCCACTTCTCCGAGCACATTGGCCTCGGGGATGCGGCATTGATCGAAAATCATCTCTGCGGTCTCGCTTGAGCGCATGCCGAGTTTGTTTTCCTTCTTGCCTCCGGAAAATCCGGGCGTTCCGCGTTCCACCACAAATGCCGTGATTCCGCGGCTGTCGAGCAATTCCCCCGTTCTGGCAAGCACCACAGCCACATCGCCTGTGATGCCATGGGTGATCCAGTTCTTGGTGCCATTCAATACCCACTCGTCGCCATCTTTCTCGGCAACACACCGCATGCGCATGGCATCGCTTCCCGTGTTCGCTTCGGTCAAGCCCCACGCGCCAATCCATTGACCAGATGCCAATTTGGGCAACCAGCGTTGCTTCTGCTCCTCGTTGCCAAACTGCAAAATGTGCCCGGTGCAAAGGCTGTTGTGCGCAGCCATGGACAAGCCAATGGAGCCACACACCTTGGCCAATTCCTCAATGGCCATCTTGTACTCGTAGTACCCCAAGCCAGCACCACCGTACTGCTCTGGAACCAACATCCCCATCAATCCCAACTCCCCCATCCGCTGAAACAGGTCCCGGGGAAAATGCTGGCTTTCGTCCCACTCCATTCGGTGGGGCAGAATTTCCCTTTGGGCAAAATCACGGATGCTGTCGCGAATCAGGCGCTGGTCTGAGGTCAATGTAAGTTGCATGGGTTCCTGTCGTTGAGGACCACAAAGGTCGGCAAAGAGGGTTCACCGCTCCAACTCCCTGCCATCCTGCCACCCCACCACCCGACATACACGCAAGTATGGCATCCAGGCTCGGCGTTCCGCTTCCGTGGCCGAGAGTCGCGTCCAAAACACATCGAGGGTAGTGCCCCTTCCCCACGCCCGAAGGACCTTTCGCGTTTGGGCTGCATCAAACAAGGGGTGCCGCACCAGAGACCGGAACGTGACCGTATCCAGGCAGATGCCCCGATGCGAATGGGCCTCTAACCTCAATGAAGGCTTCACACGTTCAATCACGGCAGAATCCAAACCGTAGACATGATGCAGTTGATTCAGGGAAGCAAAACCTCCGAGCACGTCTCGAAATTTGACGATGCGGCGAGAGAGCACCGGGCCGATGCCTGGCAATTCAGCCCACTCCTCCGCACTGGCTTGATTGAGGTCCACCAGCTGTTGGGGCTTGAAGACAGCCTCAGGCCGTCGACGGTTCTTGGTTGTTGTGGCAGCACCCCGTTGCCCGTGCTGCCTCTTTGCGCCGGAAGTGAATCGAGATGCCACAGGCACGTCCATGTCTTCCAGCCAACAGTGCAGCGAAGACACGGTGGCCCGCGGAACGTTCCTCAACCGCCTTTCCCAAGCTTGGGCCCGCCAAAGGTGACTGCATGCCAATCCCGCAATCAACAAACATGCCCAACTCCAGTCGCGAAGTTGGGCATGTCTGACGCCAAAAAACGTCTTGGATGTGTCAGTCGTACCTCTTGATTTCGCCACTCTTCACCCTCCTCATGTAGTCTCCCAAATCCTCCTTCACCTCACGGGCCATGAAATACAAACCCAACACGTTGGGGAAGCACATGGCAAAAATCATGGCATCGCCGAAGTCAAACACACTTTGTGCGCTGATGGCCGACCCCACAATCACAAACACGCAAAACAGCGCTTTGTAGGTGATGTCCATGGCGCGCGTCTCACCAAACAAGAACGTCCACGCCTTCAATCCGTAGTAGCTCCAGCTGATCATGGTGCTCAGCGCAAACAGAATGACCGCCACAGACAAGACCACCGGGAACCAGGACAGTGTCTGGCTGAAAGCCGAGGAGGTCAAATTGATCGCCTGCAACTCCCCTGCTTGGGCGCTCGCCAAAACCCCGGCTTGATCGTACGCGCCGTAGTCTGAAATGACAATGACCAAGGCCGTCATGGTGCAAATGACCACGGTGTCGATGAACGGCTCCAACAACGCCACGATGCCTTCACTGACAGGTTCGTCGGTCTTCGCGGCACTGTGGGCAATCGAGGCCGAACCAATGCCCGCCTCGTTCGAGAACGCCGCGCGCTTGAATCCCTGGATCAACACCCCCACAAGTCCTCCGTACATCGCATCGCTGTTGAAGGCACCACTGAAAATTTTGCCGAAGGCCGCAGGCACTTCCCCGAGGTTTCCAAAAATGACTGCCAAGGCGCCGAGGATGTAAATGCCCACCATGAAGGGGACCACTTTGTCCGTCACTTTGGCGATGCTCTTGATGCCCCCGAGAATGATGGCCGCCACAATCACGGCCATGATGACCCCGAAAATCCAGCTGTTGCCGTAGAACATGGAGGCTTCACCTCCCGTGACCGCGATGAGTTGGCTTGTGGCCTGGTTGATTTGAACCATGTTGCCGCCGCCGAAGGAACCGCCAATGCAGGCAATGGCGAACAACGCGGCCAGCACGGCACCAAGGCCTTTCTTGTTTTGCTTGGCCAAGCCGTCCCGCAAGTAGTACATCGGACCACCTGAAATGCTCCCGTCCTCATTCACCCGGCGGTACTTCGTGCCCAAGGTGCACTCAACAAACTTGGAACTCATGCCGAGCAAACCGGCCACAATCATCCAGAATGTGGCACCAGGTCCTCCCAGGGACACGGCCACAGCCACACCCGCAATGTTGCCCACACCGACTGTGCCGGAGAGCGCCGCGGTCAAGGCTTGGAAATGGCTGACTTCCCCTTTGTGGTTGGGGTCGTCAAATTTGCCGCGAACCACATCCAAGGCATGGCCAAAGGCGGTGATGTTGACGAAGCGGTTGTAGAGCGTGAAAATCAAGGCCCCTGCAAGCAACCAAATCAACACGAACGGCACTTCGCGACCGCCGCCAATGGGAACGGTGAAAAAAATGACGCTCATGATGGCGTTGGTCACGGGTTCCATCACCGCATTGATGCGGTCGTCGACGCTGTCTTGGGCATGGGCGAGCCATGGCACGAGGGACAGCAAGAGAAAGGCAATACGTGGAATCATAGGTGTGGTTTAGTCAAACTTGAGGGGGCTGAATGCCCAAGACGCGATTCAGCGTGCGGATTTGGTCTACGGTGCCCAAAACAAACAATTTGCACGCGTCGTCGAGCGGCGTATCTGCACTGGGGTTGATGATGAAATCGCCGTCAGACTTTTTGACGCCGACGACATTGACGCCAACGCGGTTGCGCGCATCGAGTTCACCAAGGGTGGCCGTCTTGAGACCTTGAGGCAGGACGTTCACGGGGATTTCTTCCAAATTGATTTCGTCGGCACCTTGAATGCGAACGTGGTCGAGGAACTCCAACACATCGGGCATGACCACGAGCGAAGCCATGTGTGCACCGCCAACCTTGTCAGGCATGATGACGTTGTTGGCGCCTGCCACGCGAAGCTTGCTCACAGAGTTGGTCATGGAGGCCCTGTTGATGATGTGGATGTTTGGAGCCATTTCGCGGGCCGCGAGGACCACATAGAGATTTTGGGCATCGTCGGGCAACGTGGTGATGACTGACTTGGCGCGCGTGATGCCCGCATTGGCCAAATTCTCGTCTCGGGTGGCGTCTCCGGGAATCACGAGCAGCCCCTCCTCTGCGAGACGCTCTGCCTTCTCGGCATCGCCTTCCACAATGACCACCGCTGTGTTGTGGTCGACCAACTCCTGCACCGCCATTTCGCCGACGCGACCCAGACCGCAGACAATCACGTGTCCGCTCAATTTTTCTACTTCCTGTTTCAAACGTGCCTCTTTGAACGTGTTTCGGTATTCACCATTGACAAAGTACGTCGTGAGGGCGGAAATCGAGTACGCGAACGTGCCCAAGCTCCCCATGATCAAGACCGTGGTGAAGACCATGCCGTTGTCGCTCAACTCCCGCACCTCTCCAAACCCCACCGTCGACACCGTGATGACCGTCATATACAAAGCCTCCACCCAGGAATACCCCTCCACCACAACGTATCCCACACTTCCAAAAATGACCACGCCAATCACAAAAGCGACCGCGAGGTATATTCTGGGAAAGATGCGAAAGGGAAACATCATCATTGCCGTGAATCTACGACGCACCTCGAAAGGTGCGCACCGCAAGACCGTCGCGTTTTGCAATCGCAGACGTGAATTTTGCAGGTGATTTAAAGCAACCCTTTGGCCTCCAAGGTCGCGCGCATCTGTGCCGCCAGACCCTCCGCCACGTTGGCGGCCGCCTCTTTGGACTCCTGCTGGGTGGCGCCAGGCCCAGCTGCATACAGGATTCCCCTTGAACTGTTCACCAACAACCCGCACTGGTCGTTCATGCCGTACTGGGCGACGTCTTCCACCGTGCCACCTTGGGCGCCAACACCTGGAACCAACAAGAACGCATGGGGCGCTTCTTCGCGCACTTCTTTGAGCATGGCCGGTCTCGTGGCTCCCACAACGAACATCAGCCTTTGGGCGCCCTGGAAGGTTTGGCTTTTGCGCAACACTTCGCGGTACAGCGGACGATCTCCGTGGAACTCAAAATCCTCTGCCCCAGGATTGGACGTCAGTGCGAGCAAAATGGTCCAACGACCTTCGAACGCCGTAAACGGTTCAACGCTGTCCCGGCCCATGTATGGCGCGACGGTCACAGCATCCGCCCCAAGTCCCTCAAACATGGCGCGTGCATACCGCGTGGCGGTGTTGCCAATGTCGCCGCGCTTCGCATCGGCGATCACCAAGACGTCACTCGGAATCTGTTCGACCACGCGTTCCAAGGCGGCCCACCCCGCGGCACCGTATTGCTCGAAGAAGGCCAAGTTGGGCTTGTACGCCACCGCCACATGTTGGGTGGCCTGAACCATGGCGAGGCAAAAGGCTTCCATGCCCTCCACACCCTCGCCAAACGACGCGGGAATCTTGGCCGGGTCGGGATCAAGCCCAACGCAGAGGTAGGAACCTTTGGCCTGAATGGCGGACAACACCCCTTCTGGGGTTTGCAAAGCGATGGCAGGGGAACGCCGAGACAATCGAGGTGCGGACATGCCGCAAAGGTCGGGCATGGCCGTTCGTGAGGGGCGCTCGAACACGTCTTAGAGGAAGGGGGTTGTCAAAGATTTTTCAACCGCTCGGCGCGGTCGGCCACATGCAAGGCCTCAATGACGGCCGTCAAGTCGCCGCCCAAGATGGCGGGCAACGCATGCAGTGTCAACCCAATGCGGTGGTCGGTGACCCTGCCTTGGGGGAAATTGTAGGTTCGGATTTTGGCACTGCGATCCCCTGTACTGACCTGGGATTTCCGCTCGGCTGCCCGTTCGGCTTCGGCCTCGGCCCGGGCTGCATCGTACAAGCGGCTCCGCAACACTTCGAGGGCCCGCTCGTAATTCTGGTGCTGAGAACGGCCGTCTTGACATTCCACCACCGTGCCCGTAGGCACGTGTGTCAAACGCACGGCACTCTCGGTTTTGTTCACATGCTGCCCCCCCGCGCCACTGGCGCGAAACGTATCCTTGCGCACGTCATTCAAATTGAGGTCAACATCCACTTCTCCCGCCACGGGCAACACCGCCACGGTGGCCGCGCTCGTGTGCACCCTTCCTTGGGATTCGGTGGCCGGCACCCGCTGCACGCGATGCACCCCTCGCTCAAATTTCAGCCAGCCAAACACGCCCTCCCCTTCCAATCGAATCACCGCTTCCTTGAATCCGCCCACCGTGCCTTCGCTCATGCCGACCCAACTGTGTTTCCACCCGCGGTCTTCGGCGTGCTTCACATACATCCGGACCAAATCCCCCGCAAACAAGGCCGCCTCATCGCCACCTGTCCCTGCACGCACTTCCAAGATCGCGTCGCGGTCGTCCGCTGCGTCGTGGGGGAGCAGCATCCATTTGGCCTCTTCTACCCCCTGCTCCAGTTCAGACGTCAAGGCCGGCAATTCCGCCGCCCCAAGCTCACGCATCTCGGCATCCTCCGAATCCATCCAAGAGGTGGCCTCGTCCCAATTGGCCAAACTCGTGACGAGCTGGCGCGCCTTCTCGGCCATGGGTTTCAACCGTCGATGCTCCCGCATCAACGCCGCAAAGGCATTCTGATCGGACGCCACCTCTGGGTCGGAGACGCGCTTCTCCACCTCCGCGAACCGATCCGCGATGCTCTGGAGTTTGTTGACCCAACCGCCTATGGCCTCGCGGTCCAGCGCCATGACTTAGCTGTAGGTGTACGTTCCGTGAGGGCCGTTCACCGTGACTTCAGCCTTCCCATCCTTGGCTTCGACGCGGCCGATGATTTGGGCTGCGATGCCAAACGACTCACTCACCTTGATGATCTCCTGCGCGGTCGCTTCGTCGGTGTACACCTCAAGCCGGTGTCCCATGTTGAACACCTTGTACATCTCTTCCCAAGACGTTCCCGACTCGCGTTGAATCGTCTCAAACAGAACCGGAACATCAAACATGTTGTCCTTGACGACGTGAAGTCCGTCGTTCAAGAAATGGAGCACCTTGGTTTGGGCCCCGCCCGAACAATGCACCATTCCCGAAATCTTCGCGCGGTGATCCTTCAAAAAGGCCTGCACAACCGGTGCATAAGTACGGGTGGCAGACAACACCATTTGACCTGCATCCAAGGGCGACCCTTCCACTGCATCCGTCAAGCCAAAACTCCCTGAGTACACAAATTGCGCATCAGTTCCTGGGTCGAAACTCTCCGGATACTTCGCGGCCAAGGACTTGCCAAACACGTCGTGACGCGCCGAGGTCAACCCGTTGCTGCCCATGCCTCCGTTGTACGACGATTCGTAGGTGGCTTGCCCAAAACTCGCCAGACCCACCACCACGTTGCCCGCTTCAATCCGGCCGTTGT